>DATHUT010000052.1:0-7467 GCA_035462005.1 Gammaproteobacteria bacterium
TCCCGAATACGGTTATGCACCCGGTGTGGAAACCACCACCGGCCCGCTGGGCCAGGGCATCACCAACGCCGTGGGTATGGCCATTGCCGAGAAGGCGTTGGCCGGCCAGTTCAACCGTGACGGCCACCACATCGTCGATCATTACACCTACGTGTTCATGGGCGACGGCTGCATGATGGAAGGTATCTCCCACGAGGCCTGCTCCCTGGCCGGCACCCTGGGCCTGGGCAAGCTGATCGCCTTCTGGGATGACAATGGCATCTCCATCGACGGTCACGTGGAAGGCTGGTTCACCGACGACACACCCAAGCGCTTCGAGGCCTACGGCTGGCACGTGGTGCGTGGCGTGGACGGTCATGACCCGGAAGCCATCGAAAAGGCCATCCGTGAAGCCAGGAGCGTCAACGACAAGCCCACCCTGGTCTGCACCAAGACGGTGATCGGCTATGGCGCCCCCAACCTGTGCGGCAGCCATGACTGCCATGGCGCCCCGCTGGGTGATGATGAAATCAAGGCCACCCGCGAAAATCTGGGCTGGAAACATGACCCCTTCGTGGTTCCGGACGAGATCTACGCCGGTTGGGATGCCAAGGCCAAGGGCGCCGAGGCCGAAAAGCACTGGAACGATAAGTTCGCCGCCTACAAGGCCGCCCACCCCGACCTGGCCGCCGAGTTCGAGCGGCGCATGAAGGGCGAGCTGCCCGCCAACTGGGAAGCCGACGCCAGCAAGTACATCGAGGCCGTCAATGCCAAGGCCGAGACCATCGCCTCCCGCAAGGCCTCCCAGAACACCCTCAACGGCTTTGGCCCGCTGCTGCCCGAGTTCCTGGGCGGTTCCGCCGACCTGGCGGGCTCCAACCTGACCATCTGGTCCGGCTGCAAGGGCCTGTCCAACACCGTATCCGACGGCAACTACATCTACTACGGCGTACGCGAGTTCGGCATGTCCGCCATCATGAACGGCATTTCCCTGCATGGCGGATTCATCCCCTACGGCGCCACCTTCCTGATGTTCTCGGAATATGCCCGTAACGCCCTGCGCATGGCGGCGCTGATGAAGGTGCAGACGATCTTCGTCTACACCCATGACTCCATCGGTCTGGGCGAGGATGGCCCCACCCACCAGCCCGTCGAGCAGACCGCCACCCTGCGTATGATCCCCAATATGGACGTATGGCGTCCCTGCGACGCGGTGGAATCCGCCGTGGCCTGGAAGGCCGCCATCGAGCGCCGCGACGGCCCCAGCTCGCTGATCTTTTCGCGTCAGAACCTGGATCACCAGAACCGCAGTGCCGAACAGCTCAAGGCCATCACCCGTGGCGGCTACGTGCTGAAGGATTGCGACGGCACCCCCGACGCCATCATCATCGCGACCGGATCCGAAGTGGGACTGGCCATGGGCGCGGCGGACAAGCTGTCCGGCAAGAAGATCCGCGTGGTCTCCATGCCATCCACCACCACCTTCGATGCCCAGGACGAGGCCTACAAGGAATCCGTGCTTCCCTCCGGCGTCACCGCGCGCGTGGTAGTGGAAGCCGGCGTCACCGACGGCTGGTACAAGTACACCGGGCTCAAGGGCAAGATCGTGGGCATCGATCGTTTCGGCGAATCCGCGCCGGCCGGCGAGCTGTTCAAGTATTTCGGCTTCACCGTGGAGAACGTGGTCAAGGCCGTGGAGTCGGTGCTCTAAGGTTGATTCGTCATGCCGGCCCTGGCCTACACCAGGACAGGCTCCGGCCGGCATCCATGCCTCTGATTCATGTGGATTCCGGCATGCGCCGGAATGACGAAAACAGGATTGATCAGTGATTCCCTGAGAACGGCGCGTAGCGCCGGATGAGGGTAAGGGTCCAGTACCCGCACGCCAATAGTTCATATCTAGAAAGACGGAGAGAAAAACATGGCAATTAAAGTCGGTATCAATGGTTTTGGCCGCATCGGCCGCATGGCCTTCCGCGCGATCAGCAAAGAGTTCAAGGACATCCAGGTGGTCGGCATCAACGACCTGCTGGATGCCGATTACCTGGCCTACATGCTCAAGTACGATTCCGTGCATGGCAATTTCCAGGGTGACATCGCGGTCGACGGTAACAACCTGGTGGTCAACGGCAACAAGATCCGCCTGACCGCCGAGCGCGACCCCGCCAACCTGAAGTGGGGCGACGTCGGTGCCGATATCGTCATCGAGTGCACCGGCTTCTTCCTGACCGAAGAAACCTGCCAGAAGCACATCGAAGCCGTCGCCAAGAAGGTGGTCATGTCCGCGCCTTCCAAGGATGGCACCCCCATGTTCGTCACTGGTGTGAACCACGACAGCTATTCCGGCCAGACGATCGTGTCTGCCGCTTCCTGCACCACCAACGCCCTGGCGCCCGTTGCCAAGGTGCTGAACGACAACTGGGGCATCAAGCGTGGCCTGATGACCACCGTGCATGCCGCCACCGCCACCCAGAAGACCGTCGACGGTCCTTCCCAGAAGGACTGGCGTGGTGGCCGCGGTATCCTGGAGAACATCATCCCGTCCTCCACCGGTGCCGCCAAGGCCGTCGGTGTAGTGCTGCCCGAGCTGAACGGCAAGCTGACCGGCATGGCCTTCCGCGTGCCCACCTCCGATGTATCCGTGGTCGATCTGACCTGCGAGCTGAACAAGGGCGCCAAGTACGCGGACATCTGTGCTGCCATGAAGGCCGCTTCCGAGTCCGGCCCGCTGAGCGTGACCCTGGGCTACACCGACGAGAAGGTGGTCTCCACCGATTTCCGCGGCTGCAATATGTCTTCCATCTTCGATGCCGAGGCCGGCATCGCCCTGGATGATACTTTCGTCAAGGTCGTGGCCTGGTACGATAACGAGTACGGCTACACCTGCAACATGCTGCGCTTCGTGCAGCACGTGGCGGCGAACTGAGTCGGTGCGCGGGGGTGGATTTGAGAGCCTCCCCCGTTTTGTTCTTGGAGCTGTAAACGCAAAGTACGCAGAGACAAGGAGAACACAGAGTTTTTATTTTTCAATCCTCTGTGTTCTCTGTATCTCTGCGTCCTCTGTGTTATTGACTGATGCGAGAGTCATTGGCTAAGCGGCCCGTTTAGCCAATTACTTTAAATACGATAATGTTAGGAGTTTTCGCATGTCTTTCATAAAACTCACCGACCTCGATCTCGCCGGCAAGCGAGTGTTGATCCGCGCCGACCTGAACGTGCCCGTCAAGAACGGCAAGGTCACCTCCGATGCCCGTATCACTGCCTCCATGCCGACCATCGAGCATTGCGCCAAGGCGGGCGCCCGGGTGATGGTCATGTCCCATCGCGGCCGTCCCGAGGAAGGTGTGGCCGACGAGGAGAACTCACTGGCCCCCATCGCCGACAATATGTCCGGCAAGCTGGGCAAGACCGTGCGCCTGGTGAAGGACTATCTCGCCAAGGCCCCCGAGCTGGCCGATGGCGAGGTGGTGTTGCTGGAGAACGTGCGTTTCAACAAGGGTGAAAAGAAGGATAACGAGGAACTGTCAAAGCAGTACGCAGCCCTTTGCGATGTGTTCGTCATGGATGCCTTCGGTACCGCGCACCGTGCCCAGGCCTCCACCCATGGCGCCGGCAAGTTCGCGCCCGTGGCCTGCGCCTGTCTGCTGCTGCCCGAGGAACTGGATGCCCTGAACAAGGCACTGGCCAACCCGGCCCGTCCCATGGTCGCCATTGTCGGGGGCTCGAAGGTCTCCACCAAACTGACCGTGTTGGAAGCCCTGGCGGAAAAAGTGGACCAGATGGTGGTGGGCGGTGGTATTGCCAACACCTTCCTCAAGGCCACCGGCAAGAACGTTGGCAAGTCCCTCTGCGAAGACGACCTGGTGCCCACCGCCCAGATGCTGATCGAGAAGATGAAGGGGCGTGGTGCCAACATTCCTATCGCCGTCGATGTAGTGTGCGGCAAGAAGTTCGACGAGAACGAGCCGGCGGTGCTGAAGGATGCCGGTGATGTGAGCGATGACGACATGATCTTCGACATCGGACCGAAATCGGCACAGGAGCTGGCGGACATTATCGCCAAGGCTGGCACCATCGTTTGGAACGGGCCGGTGGGTGTGTTCGAATTCGACCAGTTTGGCGCAGGTACGAAGACCGTGGCCATGGCCATTGCCAACGCAAAGGGCTTCTCCCTGGCGGGTGGTGGCGACACCATTGCTGCCATCCAGAAATACGATATCTATGACAAGGTGTCCTATATCTCAACGGCCGGTGGTGCCTTCCTGGAGTTTCTGGAAGGAAAAACCCTCCCGGCCGTGGCGATGCTGGAAGAACGCGCCAAAAAATAATCAGGCATCAGGCGGGCGGCACCGGAAGGTGCCGCTTCGCGTTCAGAGGTCGTATGCAAAGAAGAACCAAGATTGTTGCAACCCTGGGTCCGGCTACCGATGACCCCAAGGTGTTGGATGCCATGCTGCAGGCCGGCGTGGATGTAGTACGCCTGAATTTTTCCCACGGCAGTCACGAAGAGCACATCCTCCGTGCGGAGAATGTGCGCAACCGCGCGCGTGCGCACGGGCGCCAGGTTGGGGTATTCGTGGACCTGCAGGGTCCCAAGATCCGTATCGAACGTTTCAAGGAAGGCAAGGTCCATCTGGACGAGGGCGCCCGTTTTACCCTGGATGCCGCCTTGGGTATCAACGACGGTGATGTGACCCGGGTGGGGCTGACCTACAAGTCACTACCCGATGATGTGAATCGTGGCGACACCCTGCTGCTGGATGACGGCGCGCTGGTGCTGTGGGTCGAGGAAGTACGCGGCAGCGAGATCGAATGCCGGGTGGTAATCGGTGGCGAATTGTCCAACAACAAGGGCATCAACCGCCAGGGTGGCGGCCTGTCTGCCAAGGCGCTCACCGACAAGGACCGGGCCGATATCAAGGCGGCGGCGAAGATGCAGGCGGATTATCTCGCCGTTTCTTTCCCCCGCAGTGCCGCGGATGTGAACGAGGCACGCGAACTGCTGCGCCAGGCCGGCGGTCACGGCGGCATCATCGCCAAAATCGAGCGTGCCGAGGCGCTGACGGCCCTGGAAGAAATCATCGGCGCCAGCGACGCCATCATGATCGCCCGCGGCGACCTGGGTGTGGAGATCGGCGACGCCGAGTTGCCTGCGGTGCAGAAGCGTATCATCCAGGCGGCCCGTAGCATGGACCGGGTAGTGATCACCGCCACCCAGATGATGCAGTCCATGATCGAGAACCCCATGCCCACCCGCGCCGAGGTGTTCGACGTCGCCAATGCGGTCATCGACGGCACCGACGCCGTCATGCTGTCGGCGGAAACCGCCGCCGGCAAACACGTGGCCAAGGTGGTGGAAGCCATGGATCGCATCTGCCGGGGCGCCGAGCGCCAGCGCAGTGGCCTGGACTCCGAGCGTCGCCAGCACATTCAGTTCAACCGTATCGATGAGGCTATCGCCAAGGCCACCATGTACACGGCCAACAAGCTCGGCGTGAAGGCCATCGCCGCCCTGACCGAGTCCGGCGCCACCCCGCTGTGGATGTCGCGCATCAGTTCCGGCATCCCCATCTACGCCTTGACCCGGCATGTGGAGACGCGTAGAAAGGTAACCCTTTACCGCGGGGTCTACCCGGTCAGTTTCGACGTCACCAGCCAGGATCACAAGCAGGTAAACTGCGAGGCGGTGGACGAGTTGATGCGCCGTGGCGCGGTGCGGGACGGGGACCTGGTCATCCTCACCAAGGGTGATCTCATGGGCGAGCTGGGCGGTACCAACGCCATGAAAATCATCCGTGTCGGCGAACACGGAGTGGATCCGTACTGAAGCCAGATACCCTATGTACTGTAATGGTGAATTCCGGCACGCGGGGGTTCTACAATGGCGGGTATTTCCTGGTCCCCACCGGGATGCACAAGGGCACAGATACAGGCAGCCCGAACTGGATCGAATTTAAGGAACCTCTGATTGATGCCTGTTGCCGTCCGAATGTATGACGGATTGACCAGAGATTCTTAATTTTTACAATCTGATACGTTAAGGAGACCACCATGGCCCTGATTTCCATGCGCCAGCTGCTCGATTACGCAGCCGAACACAACTTCGGCATGCCTGCTTTCAACGTCAACAACATGGAGCAGGTGCATGCCATCATGCAGGCCGCGCAGGAATGCGACAGCCCGGTGATCATGCAGGGTTCTGCCGGTGCCCGTTCCTATGCAGGCGAGCCCTTTCTGCGCCACCTGATCACCGCCGCCACGGAAATGTATCCGAACATTCCCATCGTCATGCACCAGGACCATGGCTCCGAACCGGCCGTGTGCCTGCGCTCCATCCAGTCCGGCTTCAGCTCCGTCATGATGGACGGCTCCCTGATGTCCGACATGAAGACCCCGTCCAGCTACGAGTACAACGTGGCTGTGACCTCCGAAGTGGTGAAGATGGCCCACGCCGGTGGCGTATCCGTGGAAGGCGAGCTGGGCTGCCTGGGTTCCCTGGAAACCGGCATGATGGGCGAGGAAGACGGCCATGGTTCCGACGACCAGCTCGACCACTCCCAGCTGCTGACCGATCCGGAAGAAGCTGCCGACTTCGTCAAGAAGACCGGCGTGGATGCCCTGGCCATTGCCATTGGCACCAGCCACGGCGCCTACAAGTTCACCCGTCCGCCGACAGGCGATATCCTGGCCATCAGCCGCATCAAGGAAATCCATACCCGCATCCCCAACACCCACCTGGTGATGCACGGCTCCTCCTCGGTACCGCAGGACTGGCTGGAAATCATCAACAACTTCGGCGGCGACATGGGCACCACCTACGGTGTGCCGGTCGAGGAAATCCAGGAAGGCATCAAGCACGGCGTACGCAAGGTCAACATCGACACCGACCTGCGCATGGCGTCCACCGGTGCCATCCGCAAGCACCTGGCGGAGAACAAGTCCAACTTCGACCCACGCAAGTTCCTGAAGGCCTCCACGGCGGCCATGAAGGAAATCTGCAAGGCCCGCTACGAAGCCTTCGGTTGCGCCGGCCATGCCAGCAAGATCAAGGTCATTGCCCTGGACGACATGCGCAAGCGCTATGAGTCCGGCGAACTGGATCCCAAGGTCAACTAGGGTCCGGGGGTTCTACCCGAAACGCAAAAGGCGGCCTCCGGGCCGCCTTTTTCGTTTAGTGCCACACCGCCATCCTCCATCTCCTGTAGGAGCGGCCTTCGGCCGCGAATGGATTGCTGCCGAACCATTCGCGGCCAAAGGCCGCTCCTACAAGGGGCTTAACGCCGGTTCGTCCAGCGCCGCGGCCTGTTCCCGCAACGACAGAATGTGTTCCTCCCAGTAGCGCGGCCCATAGAACCAGGGAAAGGCCTGCTGGAAGGCGGGGTCGTCGGCGCGACTGGCCAGCCAGCCGGCGTAATGGATGATGCGCAGGGTGCGCAAGGGTTCTATGAGGCTCAGCTGGCGGTAGTCGAAGTCGCAGAAATCCTCGTA
>DATHUT010000053.1:0-6848 GCA_035462005.1 Gammaproteobacteria bacterium
GAAGCCGGCAATGGTGACATGGTCCGCATGCGCCTTGGACACGCCCGCGGCCACGGTGCCTACCCCCACCTCGGACACCAGCTTCACACTGATACGCGCCTTCGGGTTGACGTTCTTGAGGTCATGGATGAGCTGCGCCAGGTCCTCGATGGAATAGATGTCATGGTGCGGCGGCGGTGAGATCAGGCCCACGCCCGGCGTGGAGTGACGCACCTTGGCGATGCGCGCGTCCACCTTGTGGCCGGGCAGCTGGCCGCCCTCGCCGGGCTTGGCACCCTGCGCCATCTTGATCTGGATGTCGTCGGCATTCACCAGGTATTCGGTGGTGACGCCGAAGCGGCCCGAGGCCACCTGCTTGATGGCGGAGCGCATGGAGTCGCCGTTGGCCATGGGCGTGAAGCGCTCGCGCTCCTCACCGCCCTCACCGGTGTTGGACTTGCCGCCGATGCGGTTCATGGCAATGGCCAGGGTGCTGTGCGCCTCGGCGGAAATGGAACCGAAGGACATGGCGCCGGTGGCAAAGCGTTTGACGATCTCCTTGGCCGGCTCCACTTCTTCGAGGGGAATCGGGTCGGCGGCGAACTTGAGGTCGAAGAGCCCACGCAGGGTCTTCAGCTCCTCGTTCTGCCCGTCCACCAGGCGCGAGAACTCGGCAAAGGTCTTGGCATCGTTGGCGCGGGTGGCGTGCTGCAGCTTGGCAATGCTGTCCGGCGTCCACATGTGGCCCTCGCCGCGGATGCGAAAGGCATAATCGCCGCCCACGTCCAGGGCGTTGGCATAGATGGGATTGTTGCCGTATGCGTCACGGTGCCAGCGCGCCGCTTCCTCGGCCACTTCCTGCAGGCCGGCGCCCTCGATGGTGGTGGCGGTGCCGGTGAAGTATTGCTCCACGAAACTGGAATGCAGGCCCACGGCATCAAAGATCTGCGCGCCGCAATAGGACTGGTAGGTGGAGATGCCCATCTTGGAGAACACCTTGAGCAGACCCTTGCCCACTGCCTTGATGTAGCGCTTGGTGAGTTCGCCCTCCTCGAGCTTTTCCGACAACTCGTCCTTGATGGCGTGCAGGGATTCGAAGGCCAGGTAGGGGTTGATGGCCTCGGCGCCATAGCCCGCCAACACGGCGAAGTG
Source organism: Gammaproteobacteria bacterium (assembly GCA_035462005.1). Classification (GTDB taxonomy): domain Bacteria; phylum Pseudomonadota; class Gammaproteobacteria; order DSM-19610; family DSM-19610; genus JAIVHA01. Next base: position 1,132 of record DATHUT010000053.1, read on the forward strand.
ATGCACTTCGCGGGCGGCGCCCGTCTCCACCACCAGGCCGGAGGCGGTGCGCAGGCCGGCGCGCACCAGGTGATGATGCACGGCGCTGGTGGCCAGCAGCGCGGGAATGGCCATGCGCGCGGCGCTCACCGCACGGTCGGACAGGATGAGGATGTTGTAGCCCTCGCGCACGGCGGCCTCGGCGGCCTGGCACAGGGACGTGAGTGCTGCCTCCATGCCGGCGGCGCCCTGGTCGGCGCTGTAGCAGATGTCCAGGGTATGGGTGCGGAAGGCACCGTTGGTGGTCTTCTCGATGTTGCGGATGCGCTCCAGGTCCTTGTTGCTCAGGATCGGCTGGCTCACTTCCAGGCGCATGTGCTTGCCGGCCTCGTGGATGCCGAGCAGGTTGGGGCGCGGGCCGATGAGCGATACCAGCGACATGACCAGCTCCTCGCGGATCGGGTCGATGGGCGGGTTGGTGACCTGGGCGAAGTTCTGCTTGAAGTAGTTGAACAGCGGCTTGGGCTTGCTGGACAGCACCGCAACCGGGTTGTCCGCGCCCATGGAGCCGATAGCCTCCTGGCCGGTCACGGCCATAGGCACCATCAGCATGCGCAGGTCTTCCTGGGTATAGCCGAAGGCCTGCTGGCGATCGAGCAGGGTGGCGGGGTCGCCGGGATCACCATCCACGTTGGCGGGCAGGTTCTTCAGGTGCACCTGGGTCTTGTCCAGCCACTGCTGGTAGGGGTGGCTCTGGGCCAGCCCCGCCTTGAGTTCGGCATCGTCGATGATGCGGCCCTGCTCCATGTCGATGAGGAACATCTTGCCGGGTTGCAGGCGCCACTTCTTGACGATCTTCTCGTCGGGGATGGGCAGCACGCCCATTTCCGAGGCCATCACCACCAGGTCATCGTCGGTGATGAGGTAGCGCGCCGGGCGCAGGCCGTTGCGGTCCAGGGTGGCGCCGATCTGGCGGCCATCGGTGAAGGCCACGGCAGCGGGACCGTCCCAGGGTTCCATCAGGGCGGCATGGTATTCGTAGAAGGCGCGGCGGCCTTCGTCCATGAGCGGGTTGCCGGCCCAGGCCTCGGGGATGAGCATCATCATGGCGTGGGCCATGGAGTAGCCGCCGGCCACCAGCAGTTCCAGGGCATTGTCGAAGGCGGCCGAGTCCGAGCTGCCTTCGGGGATCAGCGGCCACACCTTCGAAAGGTCGTCGCCGAACAGTTCCGAGGCCATGGAATGACGCCGCGCGCGCATCCAGTTCACGTTGCCGCGCAGGGTATTGATCTCGCCGTTGTGGGCGATCATGCGGAACGGGTGGGCCAGGTCCCAGGACGGGAAGGTGTTGGTGGAAAAGCGCTGATGCACGAGGGCCAGCGCGGAGACCACGCGCTCATCCTTCAGGTCATGGTAGAAGGTGTCCACCTGGTTGGCCAGCAGCATACCTTTATAAACAATGGTACGGCTGGACAGGGAGGGTACGTAGAAGCACTCCCGACCGGTCCAGTCGGAATCGCGCACGGCGTTTTCCACCAGCTTGCGGATCACGAACAGCTTGCGTTCGAAGGCCTCCTGGGTTTCGCAGCCGTCACCACGAGCCACGAACAGCTGGCGCACCACGGGCTCGACCTTCTTTACACTCTCGCCCAGGCCACCGTTGGAGGTGGGCACGTCGCGCCAGCCCAATAGACGCTGGCCTTCCTCGGCGATGGTGCGCTCCAGCAAGGCCTCGCAAGCGGCGCGCGCCTGGCTGTCGCGCGGCAGAAAGATCATGCCGGCGGCGTACTGGCCGGCCTCGGGCAGACTGAATCCTTGTGCGGCGCATTCCTCGCGCAGGAAGCTGTCGGGCAGTTGCAGCAGGATCCCGGCACCGTCGCCGGCCAACGGGTCGGCGCCCACGGCGCCGCGGTGGGTGAGGTTCTCCAGAATCTGCAGGCCCTGGCGGACGATGGCATGACTCTTCTCGCCCTTGATATGGGCGACGAAACCTACTCCGCAGGCGTCATGTTCGTTGTGGGGGTCATACAGACCCTGCTTGGATGGCAAAGTCCCACGACTCATGGTCGGACCTCTTAAAATTCAGTGAACTAAGGAGATCAGCACAGCGGGGTGAACACCCAGGGGCGGCTTCCGGCGCGGGCTGCCCGATGGCCGCCCGGCTGCGCAAAATCGGCCCGACAGGATAATCCAGAACGTCCTGCGGCGCCAGTGGCGCGTCCCTATGCCCTCATTCCGGCAGGGGATTCCGCGATTGGCCCATTCGCGGGCAGAGCCCGTTCCTACGGGGTGGAGAGTTGCGCCTGTACCGAGGCGAAGCTGCGTGGCCAGGGCTTGTCCCGCTGGACCCGGGCCGGCAGGCGGGCGATGGCCGCTTGCGCTGCGGCAAGGCTGGGATACGAGCCGAACAGCAGGGTATAGCGGTCTTCGCCGTTCTGGGCACGGTGATACCAGGCCAGCTCGCCCTCCAGACCATGCTGCGCGACGAAGGCCCGTACCGCATCTTCACTGCGGCTGACCAGCAGTTGCAGGGTATATCGACCCGCGGGCTGGGTGCGAAGCCAGTCCAGTCCCTGCCCCGCCGGGGCGTCCCCCGGAGGCGCGGAATCAGGCAGGGGTTCCTCCGCTTCAGGAGCGGTCGCTTCGGCAGGTTCCGGCTCTGGCTCTGCCTCGGGTTCCGGCTCTGGCTCTGCCTCGGGTTCCGGCTCCGGTTCTGCCTTGGGCTCTGGCTCTGGCTCCAGCTCTGGCTCGGCTTCGGCTGCGGGTGGTGCTTGCGAGATATCCAGCGCCGGATCCGGCTCGGCGGCCGCCAGCGGGGTCGGCTCCACGACTGCTTGCCCTTCCTCGTCCCCGGCTTCCGGCTCGGTCTCGGCACCCACGCCAATCTCCGGCAGCGGAGCCCGCGCGGGCTCCGGTTCCGGAACCGGGATGGGATCCTGGGGCTCGATCCGGCCCATGGTGGGCTTGGGCGGCACATGCAAGGGCCGCTCCGCCCATTGCACGGACTCCGAGGCCGATTGTCGGTCGAATCCGACTGTCCACCACCAGGCACCGGCCGCCACCAGCAGGCCTCCCAGCACCAGGGGCGGCCAGCGTCTTCCCGCACCGGCCGCACCCAGATTCAGTCCCGCCTGGCCGGCATGAGTCAGCAACGCGTCCCGCGCCAGGGCGTTCATGGGTCCGGGCAGCCCGCCCGAGGCCTTGGCGATGGCGCGCACCTCGGTGGAGGAGAAAGGGCTTTCGCCCGCATAACCCGCCACGGTCAGGCGATACATCAGGTAGGTCGCGGCCTGGACCTCGTTGAAACGGGGTACGCTCAGGGTCTGCACGAAGGGCGCCAGGCCTGGAGCCAGGCCCGCCTGGGCCAACAGGCCTTCCAGGGCGGGGGCCCCGAACAGCAGGATGCGCAGGCGCTGGACGGTGGCGCCGGGGTCGCCGGCCAGGCCGGCCAGGCGGCGCAACAGGGAGGGGGGCACCTGCTCGGCATCGTCGATGATCAGTACCGGCAATTCCATGGCCTCGCGCAGATCCTGGCAGTGGCTCATCACCCGTTCCGGCAAGGCCTCGGCATCCGCGGGCAGCGACTCCAGGCCCAGGCATTCCGCCAAGCGGCGCAGGGCGGTCTCGAGGCTATGCACCTCGTCGCCACGGAGTACACAGATACGCCAGTTGTCCCCGGCCCGTTCGCTCAATTCCCGCAGCAGGGTGGTCTTGCCGGCGCCATGCTCGCCCAGCACCACCAGCAGACTGTCGCTGAACTGCAGCAGGTGGGTCAGCAGGTCGAGGCGCTGCAGGAAGGACGGCTCCGCATAGAAGAACTCCGGCCGATAGCCGGGCGCGAAGGGATCCTGTTCCAGTCCGAGCGTGGTCAGCCAGTCCCGGGAGTCGTCCTGTGCTGATGGCTGCGTCATGGTTCCCGTCTACCCCTGGCTGCCGGCCTGCATGAATACCACCCGGTAGCCGCGCCGCAGCTGGTCATCACGCACCTTGAGCATGGCCTGTTCGGCGCTCTCATAGTCGGGATAATGCTCCCGTGCCAGGCGGCCGCGCGCACCCTGGTTGCCCCATTCCCGCAGCAGGGTCCAGCCGTCAATGAGGTCCTCCTGCAGGTGCAGGTGGTAGAACCGCGGCGGTCGTTCGTCGGTGGGCGGGATTTGCATGTAGATACGCATGGCATTCGATCAGGGCTGTGGGTGCAGGGTGGCGCATCAGGTCAGTTCTCTGGGATTGTACACCCGTTCATATTCGGTAATGGCATAGCGATCGGTCATGCCGGCGATATAGTCAGCGACCGCGCGCGCGCGCCCGGCCTCGCCCTGGGTCTCGGCCAGCAGGCGCACCTGTTGTTGAGCCTTGTCAGGCAGCAGGCGCGGGTCGCCGAAGAAGGCCTCGAACAGGGATTCGATGACCTGGCGGGCCTTGCCGCTCATGCGATGCACGCGGTAGTGGCGGTACAGCTTGGTACGCAGAAAGCGTTTCAGTTCGAGGTTGCGCTCGCGCATGGAGTCACTATAGGCGATCAGCGCCTCGCCATGGGCGCGTACCGCTTCCAGGTCCGCGGGCGCCACCGCCCGTAGGCGCGCGATACTGGTCTCCACCAGGTCACCCACCTGTTGGCCGATCATGCGTCGCACCACTTCGTGGATGACGCGCCGTGCCGGCAGCTCCGGGGAACTGCGCGCCACGTCCTCATGATGCTCGGCAAACAGCTCGATCTCCCGCAACTGTTCCAGGCTGATGAGACCGGAACGCAGGCCGTCGTCCACATCATGGCTGTTGTAGGCGATCTCGTCGGCCAGGTTGGTGAGTTGGGCCTCCAGGCTGGGCTGGCGCTTGTCGAGGAAACGACGGCCCAATTCGCCCAGCTCGGCCGCCTTGGCCGGGGCGCAGTGCTTGAGGATACCCTCGCGGGTTTCGAACATCAGGTTGAGGCCGCTGAAATCCGCGTAGCGCTCCTCCAGCTCATCCACCACGCGCAGCGATTGCAGATTGTGCTCGAAGCCGCCGTGATCCTTCATGCAGGCATTCAGGGCATCCTGGCCGGCATGACCGAAAGGGGTGTGGCCCAGATCGTGGGCCAGGGCGATGGCCTCGGTGAGGTCTTCGTTGAGGGCCAGGGTACGGGCGATGGCGCGGGCGATCTGCGCCACCTCGATGGAATGGGTGAGGCGGGTGCGGAACAGGTCCCCCTCGTGGTTCACAAACACCTGGGTCTTGTATTCCAGGCGGCGGAAGGCGCCGGAATGGATGATGCGGTCGCGGTCACGCTGGAATTCGCTGCGGTAGGTGGGTGGCGGTTCGCGGTAGGCGCGGCTGCGGGAGTTGCTGTCCCGTACCGCGTAGGGCGCCAGTAGCGACTGGCTGGTGGCGACGGTAACGGGCAGCGACGTCATAGGGCCGCGGCCAGGGTCTCGCGCAAATGCCGCGGCTGGAAATCCCCACTGATCACGGCCTCGCCGATGGCCTTGAGCAGCACCAGGCGCAGGCCGCCATCCAGGACCTTCTTGTCCACCGCCATGAGATCGAGGAACTGCTGCTCGGTCATGGTGGCGGGCGCCTGCACGGGTAGCCGGGCCCGCTCCAGCAGGACGCGAATGCGTTCCACATCGGCATCCTGCAGCCACCCCTCGCGGCGCGACAGGTCGGCGGCCAGGTACATGCCGGCACCCACCGCCTCGCCGTGCAGCCAGCTGCCGTAGCCCATGCCGGTCTCGATGGCGTGGCCGAAGGTGTGGCCC
>DATHUT010000054.1:0-13518 GCA_035462005.1 Gammaproteobacteria bacterium
TCAAGGCCGGCAGTTTTGCGCCTGATTTTCCCGCAGACCGTGCGTTTCCGTTCGGAACTGCAGGCAGTGTTGAGTTTGTCGACTTCGAGGCCCAGAACCTCATCGGCATCAACAGCAGCCTGAACTGGGATCACTTCTCGGTGCGTGCCGGCTTTCTGAGCATCGAGGTGAGCGCCGACGCCCTGGGGGTCTCGCAGGAAGACGCCGAGTTCTGGAGCGTGGGCGGCACCATGGACCTGAACAACTTCATTGGCTATGCCGAATATTTCGAGCGCGAGATTGAGGGCGGTGCCAACCTGGGATTCCCCAACCAGAAGGGTTACTACGCCACCCTCGGGTACCGCTTCGGCAAGTGGATGCCCCACCTCACCTACGCCAAGCTGGATGAAAATGGCAGCCCCAACAGCTGCGGAGGGGCGGGCCAGTTCCCGTGTGGCGAGGCATTGAAACAGGACTCCATCACCCTCGGCGTGCGCTATGAACTCGGTGCCGGCGCGGCCCTCAAGGCAGAGGCGCAGCGGGTCGATCCTGAAGGGCGCGGCCTGTTCACCGGCTATGACGCAGATGGCAATTCGGTGCTCAATGATGCAGCCATGATCTACAGCGTCGCCATCGACGTCGTGTTTTAAGGGGGCCGCCATGAAAACCTTACGCACGTACGCAACCCGCACCCTGCTCGCCGCCGGCCTGTTGTTCGGGGCCGCCTGCGCCCAGGCGGAACTGGCCATCATCACCCATCCCGGCAATTCCCTGGACAGCATCGACCAGGCGGAAGTGGAACGCATCTACCTGGGACGTTCCCGTTCCTTCCCCGGTGGCGGAACCGTGAAGCCTCTCGACCAGGCGCCGGGCAATGACATGCGCGACAAGTTCTTCGCCAACGTGTTGAACATGACCGAGGCCCAGGTCACCGGCTACTGGTCGCGGCGCATGTTCTCCGGCAAGGGCACCCCGCCGGACACCCTGGCCGATGACCTGGCGGTCAAGGCCCGGGTGGCCAGCGACCCGAGCAGCCTCGGCTATGTCCGCGAGGATGTGGTGGACAGCTCGGTGAAGGTACTACTGCTGATCCCCTGAGTCAGGGGATGCTCCGGCAAAAAAAAGCCCGGCCAATGGCCGGGTTTTTTTGTCCCGAATGGCTGGCTTCAGCGACAGGTGGACAGAAACCGCGCCGACGGGCCCTTGCAGGGATCGGCACTGAATTCCGCATCCGTTTCCTCTACCGCCGCGCCTGCCCGGGTCTCGCCGGGACGGGCCTGGCGAAAGGCCGCCACCGGATCCTGGGTATCGACCTGTGCCGGTGCCGTCTCCACGACCGGGACGGTGGCGGTTTCAGCCACCGGGGTTTCCTCGACCACCGGGGCCATGGCTTCCCGTTCCAGGGCCGCCCGGGCCTCGGCCTCCCGCTGTATCTCGGCCTGGCGGGCCACCTCGGCTGCCCTGGCGGCTTCGGCCTCCTGTTCCCGCTGGGCCGCCAACGCCGCCTGGCGCTGCCGCTCTGCCCGGGCAGCACGTTCTTCCGCCTCTCGACGCGCCTGGGCCTGGCGGGCCTCCAGGGCCTCGCGCTGGCTGGTTTCCCGTTCCGCGGCCAGGGCCGCGGCCTGTTCCTGCGCCTCCCGACGGGCCTGTTCCTCCTCCCGGGCACGCTGCGCCGCCTGCTCAGCCTCCAGGGCTGCGCGGCGTTCCCGGGCCTGACGGGCGGCCTCCTCGGCGGCACGCACTCGTTCCCGGGCCTCACGGGCGGCCTCCAGGGCCAGGGAGGCGCGTTCCTGCTCTTCCATGGCCCGCGGCGTGGACTCAAGCTCCTGTGTTGTCTCTGGGGCGCCACCACCACTGGACAGCATCCAGATGGCGGCTGCCAGGATAATCACGCCGATGCCGATGAACAGGGGCTTCAGGCTTAAAGATTGTTCCGGTGGGGGTTCCGGCATGGTCGACAGCAGTTCCTCGCGTGCCGCCCGCAGGTGTTCCGTGACACTGGCCGCCCGGGCCTCCCGGCTCGGCGCCTTATCCGTGTGCTTGCGCTCTTCAGTCATGACGGTTGGACCCCTGGTTACCCATATTCGTACTGGCAGCGGACCGCCGGACCGCCACATGGGCCGCCCTGGATCCTCGATGCACAGCCTATCCCCGTTGTCATCGGCCATCCGGACCGGGTCTTGAACCCTCAGGGCTGGCCGCGGTGCGGCAGGGACAGGTAGTGGTGGGTGCGCATCTCCGCCAGCCGGCTGGCGGTACGGGCAAACAGGCCCGCCAGGCGCCCCCCCGGGTACAGGGCCTCCGGCTCCACGGCCGCGGTGAGCACCAGCTTGACCCGGTGCTCGTAGAGGGTATCGATCAGGTGAATGAAACGCCGTGCCGCCTCGTCCGAGCCTTCCTGGAAGCCGGGTACGTCCTCCAGCAGCAGGGTATGGAACAGACGCGCCAGTTCCAGGTAATCACGGGTCGAGCGTGGCTCGCGGCACAGGGGGTCGAAATGGAACCAGGCCACCCCTTCCGCCAGCGCTCGGGCCGGCAAGGCGCGCCCATTGACGCCCAGGGCTTCGTCGCGCCGCAGGCGGCGCGGGGCCAGGGCCTGCAGGTGCATCTCCAGCCAGTCCCGGGCAACCCCGTTCGCGGCGACCCGGTAGGTACCACCACGTTCCAGGGTGCGGGTGCGGTAGTCGATGGCGGAGGCCAATTCCACCACCACCATGTGTCGCTGGATGCGCTCGATGGCCTGCAGGAAACGGTCGCGCTGCAGGCCATCGCGGTACAGCTGATCCGGCGCGCTGTTGGACGTGGTGACCAGGCTGATGCCCTGTTCGAACAGGGCCTTGAGCAGGCCATCCAGCAACATGGCATCGGCGATGTCATGGACATGGAATTCATCCAGGCACAATACCCGCAACTCCGCGGCCAGGCGGTGCGCGATGATGACCAGGGGATTGGGGGTCTTGGGCAGTTCCCCCAGCTGCTGGTGCACGGACAGCATGAAGCGGTGAAAATGCACGCGGCGCTTTTCGGGAAAGGGCAAACAGTCGAAGAAGCTGTCCACCAGGTGGCTCTTGCCGCGCCCCGGACCACCCCAGAGGTACAGGCCGCGCACCGGCCGGGGCGCCAGGCCCGGCAGCCGGCGCCACCAGCTGCGGGCATGGCGGGCGTGCAACAGGTCTTCGTAGAGCCGCTGGGTGTGTTCCACCACCTGTGCCTGCGCCGGATCCGGCTGAAAGCTCTCCCGGCGCAGGTCGGCCTGGTAACGCACCCGCGGCGTCACGGCCGTCCCGCGCCAACGGATACGCTACGCGTGCTGGCGGCGCGCGCGATCATGATGTCCCGTTACCGTCCCGGTCTGGTATCCGCATGTAGAACCCCTCGGTTTTCAGCCTTTCCTGCAGGCCATCCTCCCCTTCCCGGGGTGGCATCTGCAGGTAATACCCCTGCTCCCGGAGCTGGGCCCGCACCTGGTCCACATCGGCGCGGGCCAGGATCCGCTGCGGGCTGAGTTCCAGCGTCAGCACCGGCTCCAGCGGCCCCAACAATGCCAGCAGGGCCGGCGGCACACGGCTGAAATCGCCTTCGCGCTCCAGGTACAGGTAGGTATCGGCCTTCTTGCGGCCTTTATAAATCACACATTGCATAACGAGGTCCCCCGGGGCGGTGCCGACGCGGCGCGCAGTGTAGTACAGCGACCGTTCCAGCGCACCTGACGGGCCGGCACCGGTCCGCTAGAATGCGACATCAACTGCTGGCCGGCGGGGCCACACGCTTAATCTCAACCGGAATCGAGTCCACCCATGAAAATCGTATCCTTCAACACCAACGGCATCCGCGCCCGCACCCACCAGTTGGAAGCCCTGACGCAGCGCCACGCGCCCGACATCATCGGCATCCAGGAAACCAAGGTGCAGGACGAGGATTTCCCCCTGCCCATGGTGGAGACGCTGGGCTATCGCGCCCATTTCCATGGCCAGAAGAGCCATTATGGTGTCGCCCTGCTGTCGCGTCTGGAGCCCTTGCGGGTGGAACGTGGATATCCCTTCGACGGCGAGGATTCCCAGCGACGCCTGATCACCGGTGTCTACCCCACGCCCGGCGGCGAGGAGATCACTGTCATCAACGGCTATTTTCCCCAGGGCGAAAGCCGCGACCACGAATGGAAATTTCCCGCCAAGCGGAAATTCTATGCCGACCTGCTGCGCTACCTGCGGGAGAACTTCCGACCCGACCAGTTGCTGGTGGTCATGGGCGATTTCAATATCGCGCCCCTGGACCTGGACATCGGGATCGGCGCGGACAATGCCAAACGCTGGCTGAAGACCGGCAAATGCAGTTTCCTGCCGGAGGAACGGGAGTGGCTGCAAACCATCACCGCCTGGGGCCTGGACGACACCTTCCGCAAGCTGCACCCGGAGGAGAACGACCTGTTCAGCTGGTTCGACTACCGCAGCCGCGGCTTCGAACGCGAACCGCGCCGCGGCCTGCGCATCGACGGCCTGCTGGCCAGCGCCCCGCTGCTGGAGCGCTGCACCGGGGCGGGGATCGACTACGACATCCGCGCCATGGAGAAACCCTCGGATCACTGCCCAGTATGGGCGGAGTTCGACCTGTAGGAGCGGCCTCAAGGTGAGACCGCGTAGCGGTCGAGAAAGTGCCCTGGGGCATGGCCGCGAAGGGTTCGGAGGTTCCCGGTTCGCGGCCAGAGGCCGCTCCTACAGGTTGTGAATCTCCAGCCCCAGACCTTTGCACAACTCCAGCTGTCCGCCATTGGTGATGACCGCCACGCTGGCGCGATCCGGTTGCAGGTAGGTTTCACCCACGCGCCGGATATCCTCCGCCCGCACCTCCAGTACCCGCTGGCGATAGCGCTTGCGCTGTTCCGGCGTGCGTCCGAACAGGTTGTTGAAGAAGGCATCGCGGGCCTCGCCGGCCGGTGAGCCCGGCTTGTCGATGGAACCGATGACGCCGAGGATGGCCTCCTCCACCAGGCGCCAGGACAGGGTTTCGCCCAACAGCCAGTCGATGGAACGGTCGAAGTCGGCCAGTGTCGCCGCCAGGCGCGGATCACGGTAGGAATAGAAGCGCAGAGCGGCCGCATCGGTATCGTGGCTGGCGCCACCGCCATAGGCGCCACCCTGTTCGCGCACGGCACGGTGCAGGAAGCCGTTGCGCAGCACCCCGGCCAGCACCGCCAGCACCGGCGCGTCGGGATGATCGGCGGGCACGGTGGGATAAGCCTTGGCGCAGAAATTCACCTGGGTGCTGGTGAGCCAGGCCTGGCGGACCTGGCCGCGCAGTGGTGGCAGTGCCAGGGGCTGGTAACCGCTGCCGCTGGCCACGACGGCCTGCCATTGCTGTTCCAGCTCCTGCTGCAGGCGCGCGCGCTGTTCCTCCTCGCCGATGAGCAGGAACTGGCGCGGCGCCGCCAGCACCGCCTGGTGGATCTGCTGCAGTTGCCCGGCCAACCGTTCCAGGGCATCGCCCTGCTCCAGGCCGTCGTCCAGGGCCTTGATGCGGTGGATACCCGCCAGGCCGCGCTGCCGGTGCAGCAGCGCAGCGGTGGGACTCATGCCCGAGGCCGCCGCCTGCATGGCCAGGCCGTGGCCGTTGCCGGTCACACTCTGCTCGCGGCGCGCGCGCTGCTGGGCGACGAGATCGCGGATGCGCTCGTGCTCGTCAAAGCGCACCTCTTCCAGGGTAACGCGCATGAGCTCGCTCATGGCCGCGTGGTTGCGAACCAGCGCCTTGCTGGACAGCACGAGAATGCCCTGGGTAGCCTGTTCGTCGTCGATCGCGGCACGTACCGAGGTAGTGGCGGAAATCCCGCCACTGACGCTGGACTGCCAGGCCTGCATGGTCAGGTAGTCGCGCTCCCCGCAACCCAGTTCCACCAGGCAACTGGTGTACTGGGGCAGCAGTTCCAGGAGTTCCGGCGCCAGGCCCGGCAGGTCGATGACGGCCTGCTGATAGGCCAGGCCGTTGGTGCCCTGGGCGTAGAAATGGGCCGGCCGGCCCGCCAGCTCCAGGGCCTCGCCCTGGGCGATGGGCAGGTCGAGGGGGATGTCCTCCAGCCCGACCTTGGGCAGCATGTCCGGGTCGTCTTCCTGCTGCTGGCGCGCGGCCAGGGCCGCCGCCTGCTCGAGTACCCGGATGCGTTCCGCCTCGTCCATGGCCGCCTTCCTGGCGGCGAGGCGCGCGGCCTCAGCGGCCTGGCGGCGCGCGCTGATGCCCGGATCGGGACGCAGGGTCAGGCGTACGCGGTGGGAATTGTCCAGCAGCCAGGTCCGCACCAGGCCGGGAATGAACGCCGGGTCCTGGATGGCGACACGCAGGCGTGCCAGCACTGGGTCCAGGTCCATGGCCGCCACCGGGTCCCCGCGATGGATAGCGGCGGACAGGCCTTCGAGGATCAGCTGCAGACCGTAGGGGTAGCCGTCGCCCGCCACTTCCCGCTGGCTGAGTTCCAGCTGGTGCAACACGGCTTCCACCCGCTCCAGCGGCACGCCGTCCCGCGCCACTTGTTCCAGCACCTCCAGCACCAGCTGCTCGAAGGCGCGGGCATGTTCGGGACGACTGCCCTCCAGTCCACACATGAAACTCATTTCAAAGTTGGAGGACTCCAGCCCGCACAGGGGCGAGGGCGCAGAGCCCAACTCGGTACGTTCCAGGGCCTGGCGCAAAGGCGAGGCGCTGTCATCGAGCAACACCCCCTCCAGCAGTTGACCCTTCATCTGTTCCTCGAGGTCGGTGCTGTTGCCCAGCAGCCAGCCCATCACCAGGTGGGTCTTGTCCTCCACCCGCTGATCATCGTCCAGGGCATAGGCCTCTTCCACGTAGACCGGCGCGTAGTAGCGCTTCTCCTCCGCCACGGCAATGTGCACGTCCAGGGGCTCGAAGCGCGCCAGCGCCCGTTCCTCGAAACGCGCCTGGTGTTCGTGGGCGGGGATGTCGCCATAGGTCATGAACACCGCGTTTGAGGGGTGATAGTGGGTGCGATAGAAATCCCGCAATGCCTCATAGCTGAGATCGGGGATATCATCGGGTTCGCCCCCACTGTTGTAGTGGTAGGTGGTGGTGGGGAACAGGTATTTGGTCAGGGTCTGCCACAGGGTGCTCACCGGTGAACTCATGGCGCCCTTCATTTCGTTGAACACCACGCCCTTGAACACCAGGTCGGAATCCGGGTTACCCGCCTCGGCGAACTCGACGCGATGGCCTTCCTGGGCGAAATCGAGGGGATCGAGGCGCGAGAAGAACACCGCGTCCAGATACACATCCAGCAGATTATCGAAATCCTTGCGGTTCTGGCTGGCAAAGGGATAGGCCGTCCAGTCACTGCTGGTGAAGGCGTTCATGAAGGTGTTCAGCGAACGACGGATCATCATGAAAAAGGGGTCGCGCACGGGATAGCGTTCGCTGCCGCACAGAGCGGTGTGTTCCAGGATATGGGCCACGCCGGTGGAATCGGTGGGCACGGTGCGCAGCGCCACCAGGAAGACATTCTCGGTATTGTCCGCGGCCAGGTGATAGTGCAGTGCGCCGGTCTTGCGGTGGCGGTATTCCTCCACCACCAGATTGAGGGCGTCGATGCGCTGACTGCGCCGCCATTCGAAGGCGGGGTGCGCCCGGGCCGGCGACTCGGGAGTGGAGCTTTCCTGCAATACCGTGCTCATCAAGGATTCCTTGCGGTTGGCAACTGGATTTCATTGTAACCCGCCCGGAGGGCGCGCCGGCAAAGACCGGACGATTTAGGAGCCTATCGGCTCAGCGGCAGGTGGACAGGTAGCGCGCCGCCGGGCCCCGGCAGGGATCGGTGGTGAAAGGTTGCGGCTCGGCCGTCACCGGTGCGGCGTCCGCCGTGCTGGACTCCTCCTCCACCACGGATGGGCGCGAGGGTGCCTCCACCACCTCGGCGCTTGACTCGCTACGGGCCGGGGAGGCTGCGAGTGGCAAAGGCTCAGGGTCGGGCTCCGGCGCCACCCGGGCCGGCTTCGGGACGGGCGCCGCGGCGGGCTCGGAGACCGGCACAGGCTCGGATGCCGGTGCCTGACGGCTGACGGGCTTCGGCGCAGCGCGTTTGGGCGCCGATGGCACGGGCGGCGGGGCGGCCGGTTCCCGAGCGACCGCCAGCTCTGGTTCCGCCTCGGCCGTGGACTCATCCGGTGCGGGGGCGGGCGGCGAGGCCGGCGCCTCGGCGGGTGGGCGTCCCGACTCCGCCAGGGGCTCCGGAGTCGGGACCGTTTCCACCGCCTCGGGACGGGGGCTCTCAGGAGGCGGTGCGGGTCGGGATTCAGCTGACGGGGGTGCGACAGGAGCGGGAACGACCGCGATGGGTGTCTCGGCGGCCTGGGCCGGATCCTGCTCCTCACCGCTGAAATACCCGTAGCCTGCCACTCCCGCTGTCAACAACAGCAGTACACCAGCCGCCCGCCCCAGGCCCGTGCGTCGTGCCCTGGATGCGGGCCGGGAGGCCGTCTTGCGCGCCGGGGCGGGTTCCGCCACCAGCGGCGACACCGGGGCGGGCGGTTCCGGCTCGATCTGGGCGGCTTCCCGCAGGGCCGGCGGCACAGCGCTATCGGCCAGCTGGCGCAGCCATTCGGCATCCCCCTGCAGCTCCGCGGCCACGGTGGTGGAAGGCGCTACCGCATCCACCAGGGGCCCCGCTTCGGTTTGCGTTGAATCCGCCTCCGGTTCCAGTTCCAGTTCCGCCTCCGGTTCCGCCACCGACGGTGGCTCCATGGCCGGGGGAGGAGGGGATGCGGCGGGTACATCCGCTTCCGGCACCGGCATGGCGTCGACTTCGGGAACCGGTTCCACCGCCCGGACGGCGGCGGGCGGAGCCACGGCCGCCAGGCGCAGTGCCGGCGCGGCACTGGAAGACTGCCGCTCCCGCACCACGGCATGGATCAGTTCCGCATCCATGCTGGAGCGTCCCTCCGCATAGCCGTACACCAGGGCCGTGTCGCAGAGCAGATTGATGATGCGTGGTACCCCGCCGCTGTAACGGAATACCGCGGCGGCGGCGGCGTCGGTAAAGAGCTGCGGATCGGCCCCGGCCACCAGGACGCGATGGCGGATGTAGTGGGCGGTATCCTCGCGACCCAGGGGACCCAGATGAAAATCCATCAGGATGCGCTGGGCGAACTGGGCCAGCTCGGGCCGCTTCAGGGTGTCCCGCAGGCCCGACTGACCGACCAGGATCACTTGCAACACCTGGTGCTTGTCGGCGTTGACGTTGGACAGCATGCGCAGCTCTTCCAGGGCGTCCACGCCCAGATTCTGAGCTTCGTCGATGATCAGCACGGTGCGCCGGCCACGCCCGTACTGCTGAATGATATAGTCGAGAAAGCGCTCGTGCTGCTCCACCGAAGTGCCGCCACCCGGCAAATCATAGGCTAGCAGGATCCAGTTCAGCAGCTCGCCGAAGCTGTCGAGGGTATTGGACACCAGGCCAACTCGGAATTCCGGGCTCGCCAAGGTAAGCAATTTGCGAATGAGCGTGGTCTTGCCGGCACCGATCTCGCCACTGATGACGCAGAAGCCGGCCTGGTTGTGCAGGCTCAACTCCAGCAAACCCAGGGCCTTCTCGTGCTGGGGGCTAAGATAGAGGTAGTCGGGATCCGGCAAGAGGGAAAAGGGTTTCTCCCGAAAACCGTAGAATGCATCGTACATGCCTGGCGGCCCCCTCGAAACGCCGTGGGCCTGGCCACCGGCCATGCGGTGGAGTTCCGGCCCTGGTTTATTGTTGTTGCGCCGATTGCTTGCCTGAACCGCCGACGGAATGACACCCCCCAACCTGGTAAAGCCAGCGGTCGCGGATGAAGGTCGCAGGGGGTTCAGGTACAATCGCGCGCTGTTCACACATTACCACACCCGGGAATCCCGACTCCATGGCCATGCGACTCTCCGTGCTCCTGTTCCTCATATGGCTGCAAGCCGCCGGCTGGTCCCATGCCGCGGCGCCCTCGGCCCGCGACATGGTCATGGAGGCCGGTGATCGGCTGGTGCTGGCCCTGCAGGATCAGCGCGAGGCCGTCCAACAGGACATGGACGTGGCCTTTCAGCTGGCCGAGAACACGGTTATCCCCCTCATCGACTTCGAGCGCATCACCCGCTGGGTGAGCGGCCGCCACTGGCGCGACGCCACGCCGGAACAGCAGCAGCGCTTGGTCCGGGCCTTCCAGGAGTTGCTGACCCGCTCCTATGTCACCGCCATGGT
Organism: Gammaproteobacteria bacterium; assembly: GCA_035462005.1. Lineage (GTDB taxonomy): Bacteria > Pseudomonadota > Gammaproteobacteria > DSM-19610 > DSM-19610 > JAIVHA01. Next base: position 10,199 of record DATHUT010000054.1, read on the forward strand.
GACCTACGTGGACCAGATCCTGGCCAATGCCGACAATGTCGAGTATCCGCCCGCACGCTCCCGCCAGGACGAGCGCAATGCCGTGGTGACCATGCTCATCAAGCTGGAAAACAGACAGACCGCCGTGGTCCAGTACCAGATGTACCGCAGCGCGGATGGCTGGAAGATCTACGATGTGATCGTGGAAGGGGTCAGCCTGGCCATCACCTATCGAAGTTCCTTCAACCAGGAGGTCAGCCGCGGCGGCATCGAGGGATTGATCGCTTCCCTGGACGCCCGCAACCAGGCCAACGAAGTCCCTCCCCTGCCGGACGTCGCACCCTGACCCGGCTTTTCTGAACCCGCAGGCAGGCGGGCAGATCCCCCGCCAAGGGCTATGCTTGTAACGGGCCCGCGTATCGGCCCCAAGGTCGAAAAGGGGATCCGGCACACAGTTTTGCGCCCCCTCCCGGCCTATCCTGAGGCCATTCCGAAACACGGGAAACCGCGCATGCTATCCAGCACCCTTCAACAGTTCCTGGAACGGATGAACCTGCCCTATGCACTCGTCCGCCATGCCCCTTCGATCTCCCTCACGGAGGCAGTGGAGCGTACCGGCATTTCCCTGTCGCGATTGGCGCGTGCCGTCATCCTGGCCGACCACCAGGGCCTGGTGATGGCCGTGCTGCCCGGTGACCACCTGATCGACTTCGAGGCCATCGCGGGACTACTCGGCCGCCGCCTGCGTCCGGCCACCCTGGACCGGATCGCTCCCCGCTTCGCCGACTGCGCACCGGGCTCCATACCGCCCATCGCCGCCCCCTTCGACTTCGAAGCCGTCGTGGATGAACGACTGGCGCACCTCGACACCGTCTACCTGGAGCCCGGCTCCCACGACACCCTGCTGTGCCTCGAAGGGCGGGATTTCCAGTCGCTGCACGCCACCTCCCGCTGGGGCCGTATCGCCCGCCCAGTGCAGGCCCTTGCCAGCCACGGGGCCTACGATTTCGTCCTTCCGGAGGGCATCGGCCAGGAGCAATGGACGGCATTGTGCCCGCCGGAAGACATCCAGCGACGTATCGAACAGCAACAGACACTGCCAGCCATGCCGGAAATGGCGCATCACCTGTTGCGGCTGCGCAATGACCCGCATACCACCATCGCGGAGCTGGGTGGCACCCTCGCACACGATCCCAGCCTCAGTGCCCAGATCGTGCGCTACGCCACCTCCGCCTACTATGGGTATCGCGGGCCGGTGGAATCCGTCGAACAGGCCACCCGGGTGCTGGGTTTCGAGACAGTATTGAACATGGCCCTGGGACTGGCCGCCGGCCGGGCTTTCGACATCCCGCGGGACGGCCCCATCGGCCTGCACGCCTTCTGGCGCCACGCCGTCTACAGCGCCGCCCTGTGCCAGGGGCTGGCCAATCTCGCACCGCGCCAGCTGGGCCTGAAGCCCGGCTTGGCCTGGCTGGCGGGCCTGTTGCACAACCTGGGCTTCCTGCTGCTCGGCCACTTGTTCAAGCCGGAGTTCTTCCTGCTCAACAAAACGGTGGAACTCAACCCGCAGATCCCCATCACCCTCGTGGAACGACGCCTGTTGGGCATTGACCACACGCGCCTGGGCACGGCCCTGCTGCAGGCCTGGGATATGCCCTCCGAGCTGGTCACCGCGGTACGCGAACACCACAACGAACAGTATTGTGAGGAGCACGCCGCCTATGCCCAGCTGGTGCTGCTGTCCGACCAGCTGCTGCGCGGCTATGACATAGGCGATGGCGCGGCGGAAGACCCGCCACCGATGGTGCTCACAGCCCTGGGACTGGACATCGATGCCGTGCTGCGCCTCACCCAGCAGGTGGTGGAGGATGCCGAGGGCCTCAATGGCGTAGTCCGCCAAATGGCGGGCTGAAGGGCAGACTGGACCATGGCGTCCGGAAGGATTAGCCTAGGCGCAACCGGGTATTGCGCGACACACAATAACAAACACAGGATGCGCCATGGACATCCAGACCCTGGCCCGACAGCGGCCACTTGCACTGGTACGGGATCCCATCCGGGACTGCCTGGACGAGGCTGCCCGCCACCTGGACCGATTTCACCGTAACCCCGACCAGAACCGTGAACTCGACGTCTGCACCGCCCGGCTGCGCCAGGTGAGCGGTTGCCTGACCATGCTGGAACTGCCGGGCGCTCTGTGTCTGGTCAGCGAGATGCGGGCCTTGCTGAGCGCCATCGGCGACCCGGACCGGCTCAAGCACGAATGCTGTTGCGAACTGCTGATCTCCGCCGCCCTGTTCCTGCCCCGCTACCTCGACTACGTGCACAGCCGTGGCCGGGAGATGCCTGCCCTGCTGCTGCCCACCATCAACCTGTTGCGCTACGTACGTCGCGCGGGCCTGATCCCGGAACATGCCTTCGTGGACCACCGTCTGCCGCTGCATGTGCTGCCCGCCACCGACAGGGGAATGCCGGCGCATGACGACCTGCCGCGCCAGGTCCGCAGTCTGCGGCACCAGTACCAGGTGGGGCTGATCGGAGTGATCCGCGACCATGCCCCACAAAGTCACCTGCAGCTGCTTTCCCGGACCCTGGAGCAGGTTCAGACCCTGTGCGGCCAGCAACCCTTCAATGAAGTCTGGCAACTGGCCCTGGGCCTGCTGGAGGCCTTGCGGGGCGGCCAGCTGAAACTGGATTTCTCACTCCGACACATGCTCGGCCGCGTGGACCGGGAGCTGCGCCAGCTTGCCGACCAGGGACCTGCCCTGCTGGCCCGGTCGATGGACCAGGAACTGCGCGCCCACCTGTTGTATTACCTGGCCAAGGTCGACGCCGCCGAGGGCCAGGTACGCACCCTGCAGACACGCTACCGACTCAGCGGCTGTGTGGACAGCCAACGGCATCTCGAACAGGAGCGACAGCGCCTGCAATCCCCGGACCGGGACGCCACTGCGGCTGTGGCCGAGCAGCTCCTGGACGACCTCGCACAAGTGAAAGCCAGCCTGATGGCCCTGCAATCACCAAACGAAGAGCCCGCGGCCGGGCTGCGCACCCTGATCGGCAACCTGGACCAGATCGCCCTGACCCTGGAACTGCTGGGCCTCGACCAGGCCATGCACCAGTGCCGACGCCTCGCCCGGCAGCTTCCCGCGCTGGCCGCGGACAGCGTTTCCGCCAACCTCACCGCCATGGCGGACCAGATGGTCAGCATCGAGACCACCCTGCAAGCCTATGCCGAGGGAGTGCCGCAACAATCCCTGAACCAGGATCACTGCGATCACCTGCGCCTGGCCGAGGAAAACACCCTGCGCGTGGCGCGCCAGTCCCTGGCCGGCATCCGG
>DATHUT010000055.1:0-4615 GCA_035462005.1 Gammaproteobacteria bacterium
GCAGCTACACTTTCAGTTCAGCCTGTCACCCCATACGCAAGGAGACATGGTCCATGAACGAATCTTCACTGCCCTATGGCATCATCCTGCTCGGTTGCGGGCTTGCCTTTCTGTCCGCCGTCGTGCCCCACTACGACGCCGGCTACTATCTCATGACCGGTGTGCTGCTGACCGGTCTGCTGCCCTACCTGGTCTATGCCCTCGCCGCGGCGCTGATGCAGGGACCGCTGATCCTGGCCGCCGGGCTGGCAATGCTGGTGATACACGGGGTACTGGTATTCAGCGAACGTATGGCGGACAGCGCCGGATACGAGAGCGGGCTGATCTACTACGGTCCGCTGGCGCTCGCCCTGGTCCTCGGCCTGCCATTGCTGTGGCAGGCCGTACGCCAGCCATGGAAATAACGGGCGCGCGCCGCGTTCAGGTGCGCGGCAGGGTGACGCCCTGCTGGCCCTGGTACTTGCCACCGCGGTCCTTGTAGGAAGTCTCGCAGACCTCGTCCGACTCGAAGAACAGCATCTGCGCCACGCCCTCGTTGGCGTAGATCTTGGCCGGCAGTGGCGTGGTGTTGGAGAACTCCAGGGTCACGTGGCCTTCCCATTCCGGTTCCAGCGGCGTGACATTGACGATGATGCCGCAACGGGCATAGGTGGACTTGCCCAGGCATACCGTCAGCACGTTACGCGGGATACGGAAGTACTCCACTGTGCGCGCCAGGGCAAAGGAATTCGGCGGGATGATGCAGACATCGGACTTCACGTCCACGAAACTGGCAGCGGAGAAATTCTTTGGATCGACGACAGCGGAATTGATGTTGGTAAAAATCTTGAACTCGTCGGCGCAGCGCACATCGTAGCCATAGCTGGAAGTACCGTAGGAGATGATGCGGCCGGTCTGTTCGTGCTCGCGTACCTGTCCAGGCTCGAAGGGCTCGATCATGCCCTGCTCGCGCGCCATGCGGCGGATCCACTTGTCTGCCTTGATGCTCATCTCTTGTGTAATCCCCTGGACGCCGCTGCCATCAAAAATCCACGATTAAGCCTGGGGATTCTACCGGGTATGTGGGTGAGTGCCAATCCGTCGCTGGCCCACTGAAGTTTCAAGGGGTCAGAGTACTTGAAACTCGCAGTTCAAGAGTTTCAAGTACTCTGACCCCTTGAAAAAAACGGAGCGGGAAGGACTCCTGGCGCCGCTCGGCTTTGTCCCGCCTGCGTCAGTTGTTCTGGATGACGATGGACGGGAACTTGGCAGCGTAGTTCTTGGCCTGCATGGATAGTTTAGCGGCGGTCCGGCGGGCGATGTCGCGGTAGATCTGGGCGATGCGGCTGTCGGGTTCGGCCACCACGGTGGGCTTGCCGCTGTCCGTTTCCTCGCGGATGCGGATGTCCAGGGGCAGGGCACCGAGGAAGTCCACATCATACTGGTCGGACATGCTCTGGCCGCCGCCCTGGCCGAAGATGTGTTCCTCGTGGCCGCAGTTGGAGCAGATGTGGATGCTCATGTTCTCCACGATGCCCAGCACCGGCACTTCCACCTTCTCGAACATTTTGAGACCCTTGCGGGCGTCGAGCAGGGCGATGTCCTGCGGGGTGGTAACGATGACGGCGCCGCTGACGGGGATCTGCTGGGCCAGGGTCAGCTGGATGTCGCCGGTGCCCGGCGGCAGGTCGATGACCAGGTAGTCGAGTTCACCCCAGTTGGTGTCGTTGAGCAACTGCTGCAGGGCCTGGGTAACCATGGGGCCGCGCCAGATCATGGGGGTTTCCTCGTCCACCAGGAAACCGATGGACATGGCCTCCAGGTCATAGCTCACCATGGGTTCCAGGGTCTTGCCGTCCTTGGATTCCGGCTTGCCGTGCACGCCCAGCATGCGCGGCTGGCTGGGGCCGTAGATGTCGGCGTCCAGGATGCCCACCTTGGCGCCCTCGGCGGACAGGGCCAGGGCCAGGTTGACGGCGGTGGTGGACTTGCCCACGCCGCCCTTGCCGGAGGCCACGGCGATGATGTTCTTGATGCCCTCGATGGACTTGACGCCCTTCTGCACCTGGTGGGCGACGATCTTGCTGCTGACATTGATGGTGGCGTCGATGCCGGCGCCGGCCAGCTTTTCCTTCAGATTGGCGGCCAGGTCGGCCTTGTAGCCCTCGGCCGGGTATCCCAGGACCACGTCCACGGTGGCCTTGTCGCCGTCCACCTTGATGTCCTTCACGCACTTGGTGGAGACCAGATCCTTCTGCAGGTAGGGGTCCACGAACTCCTTGAGGAGTGATTCCACTTGGGATACATCAGCCATTTTGCTTAACCTCCGAGCGGGGTGGCGGACCATCCGCGCCCCTAATTCCTGACAAAAACGATCGGGTATTATACAAAAAAATCCCGCCCTGTGTAGTACAGCGCGCAGAGTGGCAGGCACACAGTCGCGCGGGTTTTCGCCCCTACCCGCCCTTCTTGCCGTACCCTGGCCCCATGGGACCCGTGCCGGTGGCGGCCGGGCCCTGAAATTGCTACTGTAGGCGCCCCGCCCCCGTGGCAAATTTGCTTACATACAAGACAGTTAGCGCATGAACGAGTCGCCCCGCCGCATCCTGGTCACCAGTGCCCTGCCGTACGCCAATGGTTCCATCCACCTGGGCCACCTGGTGGAATACATCCAGACGGACATCTGGGTCCGATTCCAGAAGATGCGCGGGCATGCATGCTACTACGTTTGTGCCGACGATGCCCACGGCACCCCCATCATGCTGCGTGCCCAGGCCGAGGGCATCGCCCCCGAGGACCTGATCGCACGGGTGGGCGAGGAGCACCGCGCCGATTTTCGCGACTTCGGGGTTGGCTTCGACCACTACCACAGCACCCATTCGGACGAGAATCGGGAACTGGCCACGCGCATCTACCGTGCCCTGCAGGCGGGCGGCCACATCAAGACACGCACCATCACCCAGGCCTACGATCCCGAGAAGGAGATGTTCCTGCCGGACCGCTTCATCAAGGGCGAGTGCCCGCGCTGCGGCGCCGCCGACCAGTATGGCGATTCCTGCGAGGCCTGTGGCGCCACCTATGCCCCCACGGAGCTGAAGAACCCGCGCTCTGCCATCTCCGGCGCAACGCCGGTGGAACGGGATTCGGAACATTATTTCTTCCAGCTCGGCGACTTCGCGGACATGCTGAAGAAATGGACGCGCGCCGGCCACCTGCAGCCGGAAGTGGCCAACAAGCTCGGTGAATGGTTCCAGGACGGCCTGCGGGACTGGGATATCTCCCGCGACGCGCCCTACTTCGGGTTCGAGATCCCCGATGCCCCGGGCAAGTATTTCTACGTCTGGCTGGATGCGCCCATCGGCTACATGGCCAGCTTCAAGGCACTGTGTAACAAGACCGGGCTCGACTTCGAGAGCTTCTGGGGCCGCGACAGCGATGCCGAGCTGTATCATTTCATCGGCAAGGACATCATCTATTTCCATGCCCTGTTCTGGCCCGCCATGCTGGAAGGCGCCGGCTTCCGTACCCCGAGCGCCATCTTTGCCCACGGCTTCCTGACGGTGAACGGCCAGAAGATGTCCAAGTCGCGCGGCACCTTCATCAAGGCGCGCACCTATCTGGACCACCTGAACCCCGAATACCTGCGCTACTACTTCGCCGCCAAGCTGTCCGGCGGCGTCGATGACCTGGACCTCAGCCTGGAGGACTTCAGCCAGCGAGTGAACGCTGACCTGGTGGGCAAGGTGGTGAACATCGCCAGCCGCTGCGCCGGCTTCATCGGCAAGCTGTCCGGCGGCAAGCTCGCCACCGAGTTGCCGGACCCGGACCTGCAGGACACCTTCGCGCGCTGCGCAAGCGAGATCGCCGACCTGTACGAGAAACGCGAATTCGGCCACGCCATGCGCGAGATCATGGCCCTGGCCGACCGCGCCAACCAGTACATTGATGAGCAGAAACCCTGGGTGTTGGCCAAGCAGGAAGACCAGGAGGCCCGGGTACAGGCCATCTGCACCCAGGGACTGAACCTGTTCCGTGTACTGATGATCTACCTGAAGCCCGTGCTGCCGGCCATGGCCGAGCAAGTGGAAGCATTCCTGCAAATCGAGCCCTTGACCTGGGACAGTGTATCCACGCCGCTGCTTGGTCATACTATCGCCCCATTCAAGCCATTGATGACGCGCATCGATCCCGCCGCCATCGAGGCCATGACCACCGCCTCGCGCGAAGACCTGGCCGCCACCACTGAGCCTGCCTCGGAAACCTCCGCCGCACTGCCGCGCGATCCCATTGCCGACACTATCGGCATCGAGGATTTCACCAAGCTCGACCTGCGCATCGCGCGCATCCTCAAGGCCGGTGCCGTGGACGGGGCCGACAAGCTGTTGCAGCTCACCCTGGACATCGGCGGCGGCGAGACCCGTAATGTGTTCGCCGGTATCAAGCAGGCCTATGCCCCCGGCGACCTGGAAGGCAAGCTCACGGTCATGGTGGCCAACCTGGCACCGCGCAAGATGAAGTTCGGCGTCTCCGAGGGCATGGTGCTGGCTGCCGGCCCCGGCGGCGAGGAGCTGTGGGTGCTGCACCCCGATGAAGGCGCGCAGCCGGGTATGCGGGTGAAATAGTAAAGGCGTGTCTC
>DATHUT010000056.1:0-1984 GCA_035462005.1 Gammaproteobacteria bacterium
GGGATGCCGGCCAGGAACTCCGCCCCGGTGAGCCCGGCCCGCGCCGCCGCCCGCGCCACCTTGGCGCAGGTCACGCCTGCACCGGCATACAGGCCCTGCTCGCCCACCCGGCGCAGCTCATCCAGCGACCCCAGGGTGAACACCACCGTGCCGCGAATACCGCCGTCGCGCACCAGCAGGTTGCTGCCCAGTCCCAGCCACAACAGCGACTCCTCCGCCGGCAGGCTGGCCAGGAATCCCGCCAGGTCATCCAGGTCCGCCGGCTGGTAGAAACGATCCGCGGGCCCACCCACCCGCCAGCTGGTATGGGCGGACATGGGCTCCTGCAGACGCAGTTCACCGCGCAGGGCTGGCTGGAGTGGCGCCGTCATCATGCCTTGCGCCGACCTCGCGCCTTGTCGGCGGCGGCCTGCTTGCGCGGCCGACCGACCGTCGCCTTGCGCGCCACCGGCGCAGGCAATGTGGCCCGCAACCATTGGCTGCAGAGCGGCTCGCCACAGCCCATGTGAAACTGGTACCTGTTGTCCTGGCTCATACCCGTTACTCCCCAACCGACTGCAATTGCCGCGGCAGTTGCTGCGCCGCCGCGCCTACATCCCCGGCGCCCATGGTCAGCACCAGGTCTCCTTCCCGCAGCACCCCGTCCAGGGCCTCCGGAAGCTGTTCCACCGTTTCCACGAAAATGGGATCCACCTTGCCGCGTGTGCGGATGGCCCGGCACAGGGCACGGCCATCGGCGCCGGGGATCGCTTCCTCACCGGCGGCATAGACCTCCATGATGAGCAGCACGTCCACCTCGGACAGCACCTGGGCGAAGTCCTCGAACAGGTCGCGGGTGCGACTGTAGCGGTGGGGCTGGAAGGCCAGCACCAGGCGGCGCTCCGGCCAGCCACCGCGCACCGCGGCCAGGGTCGCCGCCAACTCGCGCGGATGATGGCCGTAATCGTCCACCAGCAGTACCGGACCATGGGGCGTGGCAACCTCGCCATAGACCTGGAAGCGCCGGCCGATACCCTGGAAGGATTCCAGTGCGTGCTGGATGGCGACATCAGCCACCTCCAGCTCGGTGGCCACGGCGATGGCCGCCAGTGCGTTGAGCACATTGTGATTGCCGGGCAGGTTCAGGGTGATCGGCAGCGGCGCATGACCTTCCCGCTCCACTTCGAAATGCATCTGCAAGCCCTGCTGGCGTACCTTCACGGCACGCACATCGGCGGCCTGCTCGATGGCATAGGTGCGCACCGGGCGGGTGAGTTCCGGCAGCAGATCGCGCACCTCCGGATCATCCACACACAACACAGCCAGACCATAGAAAGGCAGGTGGTGCAGAAACTCCACGAAGGTCTGGCGCAAGCGCTGGAAATCGCCTTCATAGGTGGCCAGGTGATCCGCATCCACATTGGTGACCACCGCCAGCATGGGCTGCAGGTGCAGGAAGGAGGCATCGCTCTCGTCGGCCTCGGCCACCAGGTACCAGCCGGCACCGAGGCGCGCATGGCTGGCTGAGCTGTTCAGGCGGCCGCCGATGACGTAGGTGGGATCGAGCCCGCCTTCGGCCAGCACGCTGGCCACCAGGCTGGTGGTGGTTGTCTTGCCGTGGGTACCGGCCACGGCGATGCCGTAACGGAAGCGCATCAGCTCCGCCAGCATCTCGGCGCGCGGCACCACCGGGATGCGCAGTTCGCGCGCCGCCTGCAGTTCGGGATTGGCGGGTTGCACGGCGCTGGACACCACCACCACGTCGCAGTCACGCACATGCTCGGCATTGTGTCCGACCCAGCAATGCGCACCCTGCTCGCCCAGGCGCCGGGTCACGGCATTTTCCTTCAGGTCGGAACCACTCACCTCGTAGCCGAGATTGAGCAGCACCTCGGCGATGCCGCCCATGCCGACCCCGCCGATGCCGACGAAATGCACGCGCTGGATGCGGCCCATGCCGGCGGCGGGCACTGCGGGGCTGTGGGCCATCTTCTTCATGCCGCCG
>DATHUT010000057.1:0-10025 GCA_035462005.1 Gammaproteobacteria bacterium
CTTGCGTACATCACATCGCCTGCTGTTGAGCCATCAAGGCATTAAGTTGTTCGCTGATGCGTTCCGGTACTGCCTGCTGCACTTCCAGGATCGCGAATTCAATGGCATTGGCATACGCCAGGGCATCGGCGCTGCCATGACTCTTCACTACGATGCCGCGCAGGCCCAGCAGGCTGGCGCCGTTGTAGCGGCGAGGGTCGATGCGGCGGCGGAAGGCACGTAGTACCGGCAGCGCAATGATAGCTGCCAGCTTGGTGAACAGATTGCGAGTGAATTCACGTTTCATGAGCTCGGAGATCATCTTGGCCAGGCCTTCGCTGGTCTTCAACGCCACGTTGCCCACGAAGCCGTCGCAGACCACAACGTCCACATCGCCTTTGTAGATGTCGTCGCCTTCCACAAAGCCGATATAGTGCAGGCCGCTGGTTTCGAGACAGAGGGCTGCCTTCTTGACCTGTTCGTTGCCCTTGATTTCCTCTTCGCCGATATTGAGCAGGCCTACGCGAGGATACTCAATGCCATCCACAGCCCCGGCAAGCACCGATCCCATGAGGGCGAACTGGCAGAGTTGATCCGCGGTGCAGTCCACATTGGCGCCCAGGTCCAGCATCCAGGTCTGGCCCTTGAGCGAAGGCAGCTTGGTGCAGATGGCGGGCCGGTCGATACCGGCAATGGTCTTGAGGACGAAACGCGCCGTGGCCATGAGCGCCCCGGTGTTGCCGGCGCTGACACAGGCGTCGGCCTTGCCATCCTTGACCAGGTTCAGGGCCACACGCATGGAGGAATCTTTCTTGTTGCGCAGGGCGTGCGAGGCCAGGTCATCCATCTCCACGCGCTGAGAGGCGTGCTGGATGATCAGTCGCTCGGTGAATGTATGCGCCGCATCCCCGAGCGCGGCGCGAATCACGGCTTCATCCCCCACCAGGACGATGGTCAGATCATCGCGGGCCTTGATGCTGTTCAGGGCCGCGGGTATCACTACCTCTGGCCCATGGTCGCCACCCATTACATCGAGCGCGATCGTATAGCGGTTGCTCATCAGACTGCGGTTACCCGGTAGATCAGAAAATGATTTTGACGATCATGTAAAGACAAAGGGCCGCGACGTGCTGCACGTCGCGACCCCTGTCCGTGTGCGCGTGGATCAGTCAACGTCCTTGGTAAGGACCTTGCGACCACGATAATAACCGTCCGGGCTGATGTGGTGGCGCAGATGGGTCTCGCCGGTGGTCGGCTCCACGGACAGGGTTGCGCCCTTGATGGCATCGTGGGAACGACGCATGCCGCGCTTGGAGGGGGTTTTACGATTCTGTTGAACGGCCATTTGGCTAACTCCTGAAAAAAACTACTTGTCACGTTTCAATTGTGCCAGCACGGCAAAGGGGTTCTCCCGTTGCTCGCCCTCCGGCGGAGGTTCCTGGTGCTGTTGTGCCGCGCAAGGGTGGGGTTCCCGATGCAGGGCCACGATGGGCAGCGCCAGCAGTACTTCGTCTTCCACGATATCCGCCAGTGACATGGGATCCGTTCCCACCAGCAGCGGTTCATAACCGGGCGGCAGTCTTTCCGCCTCTTCCTCGCCTCGCACGAGCCCGAGGCGGAATTCGCTGTCCAGTGCAAACTCCATGGCACCCAGGCAGCGTTGACACTCCAGTTGCAGTTGTCCAGCTACATGGCCGGCCAGATAACGGGTGCCCGCCTCGTCCCGATCCAGCAGCAGGTTCACCGCCAGTGCGCCCTGCCGGGAAGCCAGCAGTGGCGCCAGCCGTGCCAGCCCGGCGAGATCGAGGCTGCCGGAGAACTCCCGCCCCGCTTCGGCCATTGCCAGGGGCTCGATCCGTTCCGGAAGTCGACTCAACATAAGACGCGAATTCTAGCCTGCGGGGCTTGGCGGTGTCAAAGAAAAGTATAGAAAAATCGCGGTGTTCCCGGACTCCTCCCAAGGGATCTGCGTTGACAGTCGCCAGGGACTTGCGTAAGAAGTGAGAGGGTGCCGGCAGCACGGCCCTCCGGCTCCCAGCCACGGGCCCCGCCACGTCCAAAAAATACGGAAGATTCAATGTGATCAAGAAGATCCTGATCGCCAACCGGGGGGAAATCGCGGTGCGCCTGGTGCGTGCCTGCGCCGAGGCCGGCATCACCTCGGTGGCCATCTACGCCGATGCCGACCGCCACGCCCTGCATGTCAAGAAAGCCGACGAGGCCTACAATATCGGTCCGGAATCGGTGGCGGGCTACCTGAATGCCCACCGGATCGTCAACCTGGCCGTGGCCAGTGGCTGTGATGCCCTGCATCCCGGCTATGGCTTCCTGTCGGAGAACCCGCTGCTGGCGGAGATCTGCCGGCGTCGCGGCGTCACTTTCATCGGGCCCGATGCCGATGTGATCCGGCGCATGGGCGACAAGACCGAGGCACGCCGCGCCATGCAGGCCGCCGGCGTGCCCGTGGTGCCCGGCTGCGACGACAACCTCGACAGCCTGGAGCAGGCCCTGATTCTGGCCGAGGAATTCGGTTATCCGGTGATGCTCAAGGCCACCTCCGGCGGCGGTGGGCGCGGCATCCGCCGCTGCAACGATGCCGGGGAACTGCGCCGTCATTACGACCGGGTGATCTCCGAGGCCACCAAGGCCTTCGGCAGCGCCTCGATCTTCATGGAAAAGTGCATCGACCGGCCTCGCCATATCGAGGTCCAGGTCCTCGCCGATCATCATGGCGGCTGCATCCACCTGTTCGAGCGCGACTGTTCCATCCAGCGCCGTCACCAGAAGCTGGTGGAGATCGCCCCCTCCCCGCAACTGGACGAGGAACAGCGCCAGCGGCTGGGCGCCTATGCCGTACAGGCGGCACTGGCGGTGGGTTACCAGAATGCCGGCACGGTGGAATTTCTCATGGACCGCGACGGCAGCTTTTATTTCATGGAAATGAATACCCGCCTGCAGGTGGAACACACCATCAGCGAGGCCATTACCGGCATCGACATCGTCCAGGAGCAGTTCCGCATTGCCGATGGCCTGCCCCTGCGCTATCGCCAGGAGGAAGTGGGCCGGCGCGGTTATGCCATAGAATTCCGTATCAATGCCGAGGATCCGCGCAATGATTTTCTGCCCAGCTTCGGCCGCATCACCCGTTACTTCGCGCCCGGCGGCCCGGGCGTGCGCACCGATGCCGCCATCTATTCCGGCTATACCATTCCGCCCTACTATGATTCCATGTGCGCCAAGCTCATCGTCTGGGCACTGGAATGGCCCGACGTGCTGCGCCGCTCGCGCCGCGCCCTGCTCGATATGGGGGTGTACGGCGTCAAGACCACCATCCCCTACTACCTGGAATTACTGCAGGTGGGGGATGTGATCGAGGGCCGCTTCGACACCGGTTTCGTGGAGGATCACCCGGAGCTGGTGAACTATGCCACCAGCCGTCCAACCCGGGAACTGGCCGCCGTCATCGGTGCCGCCATCGCCGCCCGTGCCGGCCACTGAGTATCGATACCATGTCCAAGGTCCACGTCACCGATCTCATCCTGCGCGATGCTCACCAGTCACTGATCGCCACCCGCATGCGTACCGAAGATATGCTGCCGGTATGCGCGAAGCTGGACGCCATCGGTTACTGGTCACTGGAGGTCTGGGGTGGTGCCACCTTCGACGCCTGCCTGCGCTATCTCAAGGAAGATCCTTGGGAACGCTTGCGCAAGCTGCGCGCGGCCCTGCCCAACACCAAGCTGCAGATGCTGCTGCGTGGCCAGAATCTGCTGGGCTATCGGCATTATTCCGATGATGTGGTGCAGGCCTTCGTGGCCCGTGCCGCAGATCACGGCATGGACGTCTTCCGCATCTTCGACGCCCTCAACGACACTCGCAACCTGGAAGCCTCCATCGCTGCGGTCAAGCAGGCCGGCAAGCACGCCCAGGGCACCATCTCCTACACCACCAGCCCGGTGCATGGCATCCCCCAGTTCGTCAACATGGCACGCACTTTGGCTGACATGGGTGTCGACAGCATCGCCATCAAGGACATGGCCGGGCTGCTCACCCCCATGGTGGCGGGAGAACTGGTGCGTGAACTGGTGGACGCGGTACAGGTGCCCATCCACTTGCATATGCATGCCACCGCCGGCACTGCCGAGATGTGCCATCTCAAGGCGATCGAAAACGGCTGCCGCCATATCGATACCGCCATTTCGTCCTTTTCCGGCGGAGCCAGCCATCCGGCCACGGAAAGCATGGTGGCGGCCCTGGCCTGTACTGAGTACGACACGGGCCTGGACCTGAAGGCACTGCAGGACATCGGCTTCTATTTTCGCGAGGTACGGAAGAAATACCACCAGTTCGAAAGCGAACTCACCGGGCTGGATACCCGGGTGGCGGTATACCAGGTGCCTGGCGGCATGATTTCCAACCTCTACAGCCAACTCAAGGAACAGGGGGCGCTGAACCGTGTCAGCGAGGTGCTGGATGAAATCCCCCGGGTACGGGAAGACCTGGGTTACCCGCCGCTGGTCACACCCACATCCCAGATCGTCGGCACCCAGGCCGTGCTCAACGTACTTACCGATACTCGCTACAAAACCATCACCAACGAAGTGAAGCTCTACCTGCAGGGGCGCTATGGCCGCGCGCCAGGCGAGGTCAATTCCATGGTGCGCCAGCAGGCCATAGGAAATGCCGACGTCATCGACGTACGCCCGGCGGATCTGCTGCGGGCGGAAATGGATAACCTGCGCAACGATAGCGCGGGTTTCGCAGACAACGAGGAAGACATCCTCACGTATGCCATGTTTCCGGAGATCGGACGGGAGTTTCTCGAAGCGCGCAAGGCGGGGAACCTGCAACCGGAACCGCTGGAGCCTGCTCGTCTGGTCGGTGAGCAACTAACCGGCCGACCCACGGAATTCAACGTCACCCTGCATGGCGAGACCTACCATATCAAGGTCACGGGCACAGGCCATGATACGGAAGCGACCCGGCCCTTCTATCTCACCGTGGATGGCGTGCCTGAGGAAATCCTGATCGAAACCCTGGTGGAACTGGAACCTCGTGCCCCTGGTGGCGAACGGCCGGCAATCTCCTCTCCAAAGGGCAGCCGACGCCCCAAGGCCACCCAGCCCGGCCATGTCACCACCTCCATGCCCGGCACCATCATCGAGGTGCTGGTTAAACCCGACGACCAGGTGAAGGCCGGCGATCCGGTACTGGTCACCGAGGCCATGAAAATGGAAACGGAGATCCAGGCTCCTATTGGCGGGCGGGTCGCCGCCGTGCATGTGGGCAAGGGCGACAGTGTAAATCCCGATGAAACCCTGATCGAAATCGAAGCCTGAACCGGGGCGCTGCTTGGGTTGTCCGCGCGACTTCGCTACACTTGCGCGCCATGACTGACGCACAGCCCCAGATCGTGCTCGCCTCCACCTCGCCTTTCCGCCGCGAGCTGCTATCCCGCCTTGCCATTCCTTTCGAGATCGTGTCGCCCGAGGTGGATGAATCACCGCTGCCCGGCGAAACACCCGAGGCGATGGTGCAACGGCTGTCCGAGGCCAAGGCCCGGGCCGGGGCCGCGCAATTCCCGCGTGCGCTGGTGATCGGTTCCGACCAGGTGGCCGTGGTGGATGGCGAGGTGCTGGGCAAGCCCGGTGACCACGAACGGGCCCGGGCCCAGTTGCAAAAACTGTCCGGCAGAACGGTCAGCTTCCTTACCGGCCTGTGCTTGTACAATGCCGCGAGCGAGATGGCGGAGACGCGGCTGGTGCCGTTCCGGGTGCGCTTCCGCACCCTGGACGAGGCGCGCATCGAACGTTACCTGCGCCGCGAACAACCCTATAACTGCGCCGGCAGTTTCAAATCCGAAGGGCTGGGGATCACACTGTTCAAGGCCATGGAGGGCGATGACCCCACCTCCCTGATCGGCCTGCCCTTGATCACCCTCACCAGCCTGTTGGCAAAGGCCGGAGTGGTGCTGCCCTAGCCTGGTCCAGGCCTGTATGCTTGTCTATTGCAGGTTCGGCGTCCTTCCCACCACCTCGGCCAGCGCCTTGGCCATGGCTACCCCGAAGCGCTCACTGAAGCGTTGCAGGAAGTCCGGGCGTGGGGTGTAGTTGACGATATTCTCGGCGCCGATCAGTTCCCGTGCCACATGGCTGGCGCTGGCCAAACCGTCCACCAGCCCCAGTGTCACGCTTTGCTCGCCGGTCCATACCAGACCACTGAAGATATCGGGATTATCCGTCAGGCGCTCACCACGTCCTTCCCGGACGGTGTCGATGAACTGGGTGTGGATATTGTTCAGCAGCCCCTGGATATGGGCGACATCCGCCTCGCGTGCCTCCTGGAAGGGATCCAGGAAACCCTTGTGTTCGCCGGCGGTAAGCAGGCGGCGCTCGATGCCGAGCTTTTCCATGGCGCCGACGAAACCGAAACTGTCCATGCGCACGCCGATGGAACCTACGATGCTGGCCTTGTCGGCATAGATCTCGTCGGCCGCGGCCGCCACATAGTAGCCGCCGGAGGCGCAGATGTCGGTAACCACGGCATAGACCGGGATATGGGTATGTTCCGCGCGCAGGCGGCGGATTTCATCATAGATATACCCGGCCTGCACCGGGCTGCCGCCGGGGCTGTTGATGCGCAGGATCACGCCCTTCACATGCTTGGCCTCGAAGGCGTCGCGTAGACCCGTGATGATCATGTCGGCGCTGGCCATGGTGTCGGCGCCAATAACACCATCCAGTTCCACCAGGGCCGTATGGCTCTTCATGGTCAGGCCGTCGGCCTGCCACACCCCGGGGCGATAGAGGAACAGCAGGGAAAACAGGTAGACGAATATCAGCGTCTTGAACAGGATGCCCCAACGCCGCGAACGCCGTTGTTCATTGAGGGAGGCGAAGGCCAGGCGGTTGACGAGGTCCTGCTGCCACTCCGTGCCCTGCTTGTCCGTTGGGGCGCTGGGGTCTTTTTCGTCAGTCATGGAGGTGTCCGTCATCTGTAGGAATCTTCAGGATTCAACCGGGAGCCGCTGATCAAGCCGCGTTGACGAGAGGCTTTCCGTCTTCCCCGGATCTTGGCTGCGATGCTCCACCAGCCAGGGTCTGAATTCGCCAATGGCATCCAGGCAGGCCAGGGGTTCGTAGCGCAGCAGGCGTTCCGTGGCATGCACACCATAGCTGACGGCGATCGGCCCTGCCCCGGCGCTGCACGCCATGGCCATATCATACTCGGTATCGCCCACCATGAGGGTTTCCCCGGGTGCCGTTTTTAATTCCGTCATCAGTTCATGAAGCATGCGTGGATCGGGTTTGGAGCAGGTTTCATCGGCACAACGGGTGGCGGCGAACAGATCGCCCAGGCCGGTGGCCTTCAGCACCTTGTCCAAGCCCGCGCGCCCCTTGCCGGTGGCCACCGCCAGTAGGTAGCCCTCGGCATGGAGGTGCTCCAGGGTCTCCCGGGCACCGGGAAAAAGCCGGGAATCCTCCGCCGCGAACCAGTGGTGGCGATAACGCTCGGTATAGCGTGCGACAAAATCGTCGTCCGAATCCGGATACAGGCTGTTCACGGCCTCCCGTAACCCCAGCCCGATGATATCGCGGCATGCGACCTCGTCGCGGTACTCCAGGTCCAGGTCACGGCTGGCCGCCTGCAGACAGCTTACGATCTGGGCCTCGGAATCCATGAGGGTACCATCCCAGTCGAAGACCAGCAGGCGTGCTTCCTTGTGCGATGATTTCATATACCGTTATTACCTCGATCCCAATGCCGCATCCGCAGGCAACTCGGCTTCCAGACGATCCAGCACCCCCCGCAGTTCATCGGGCAACGGCGCGCTCACATGGACCTCGCGGTCGCTGTTCGGTTCCCGGAAACCCAGTGACACGGCATGCAGGAACAAGCGGCGCAGGCCCAATTCGCGCAGGGATTTGTTGAAGTCCGCGTCGCCGTACTTGTCATCGCCGGCCAGTGGGTGGCCGATATGGGCGCCATGGACGCGGATCTGGTGGGTGCGCCCCGTGTCCAGTTGCACCTCCAGCAGGCTGGCGCGTCCATAGCGGGTCAGGGGTCGGAACAGGGTACGGGCCGCCTTGCCTGCGGCGTCGACGGTCACGATGCGCTCGCCCCCCTTGAGCTGATTCTTGTTCAAGGGAGCCGTCACGGTGCGGGTGCCTCCCGGCCAGTCCCCCTGCACCAGCGCCAGGTAGCGCTTGTCCATGCCGCCCTCACGCAACAGTTCATGCAGGTTGCGCAGGGCGCTGCGTTTCTTGGCAATGACCAGGCAGCCGGAGGTGTCGCGATCCAGGCGGTGCACCAGCTCCAGCATGGGGGCATTGGGACGTGCCGCCCGCAGGGCCTCGATGACGCCGTGGCTCACGCCGCTGCCCCCATGCACCGCCACCCCGGCGGGCTTGTTGAGGACCAGCAGTCGTTCGTCCTCGTAGAGGATGGCGGTCTCGATGCGGATCATCAGGCCGGCTGCCGGAGTGGAGGCATCCCGCTCCGCCTGGCGAATGGGAGGAAGCCGGACCTCGTCGCCGTCCTGGATCCGGTATTCCGGCTTGATGCGGCCCCGGTTGACCCGGACCTCGCCCTTGCGCAGCAGCCGGTAGATGCGGCTCTTGGGAACACCTTTCAGCTGACGCAACAAATAGTTATCGATGCGCTGCCCCGCCTCTTCCGGGCCCACCTGGAGCCACTGCACCGCATTTTTGACTGTTTCCGTCATGGGCGCATGATATCAGTTCGCCGCCCGGGCGTTACGGCTTGTTCGCTAAGGCCTTGATTTGCGGCTCAGGGAGAATCCAATAAATCCATTCTAAGCGATTGATAATACGGGATCGTATTGTTATAGTCGGCCTGTTTTCCGGACTATTGGATGGGTAGTGCCAGTAGTCCAGGCGTGATGCGGGCGTGACGGGCCAACCCCCGAGCCCCTCAGCCGCCATAACTGCTTTTGCATTTGGCGTACCGCACTCCGTCCTATCGGGAGCATACGCCGAGAGGCGCCACCGGCCCTGCGTCACCGCAGCGATGTCTCATCGTGGCGACGAACGCCCTTCACCGGACACCCTTTCGGCCCATTTCCCCTAGCCCGGACACGGCGCACCAGGTCCCAAAAGCCCATACGACGAACCAGAGCGCTCCTATGTTGATCGCCATGCCTGATCTGTACCTGAATGCCGCGCTGCTGATGCTCGCGGTGCTGTGCTGCCCGCGGATAACCGCCGGGTCAGTGCTGCCATGGTACCGAAAGGTTTTGCCCCCGCAGTCGGCGGGCCGGCGTCGGTCAGAGCGCACGAGAGAACTCCAATATGAAACGCATGTTAATCAATGCCACGCAACGCGAAGAGCTGCGCGTGGCCATGGTCGATGGCCAGAAACTGTACGATCTGGATATTGAGGTATCCGCACGCGGTCAGAAAAAGTCCAACGTCTACAAGGGTAAGATCACCCGCATCGAACCCAGTCTGGAGGCGGCCTTCGTCGACTACGGGGCCGAACGCCACGGCTTCCTGCCCCTGAAGGAAGTCGCCCGCAGTTATTTCCGCAACAAGGAAGGCAGTGAAGGCGGTCGCCAGAGCATCAAGAATGCCCTGAGCGAAGGTCAGGAAGTGGTCGTGCAGGTGGAGAAGGAAGAGCGCGGCAACAAGGGCGCGGCGCTCACTACCTTCATCAGCCTGGCCGGTCGCTACCTGGTACTGATGCCCAACAATCCCCGTGCCGGCGGCGTATCACGCCGCATCGAGGGCGAAGACCGCAGCGAACTGCGGGATGCCATGAGTTCCCTGGAAATTCCCGAGGATATGGGCCTGATCGTGCGTACTGCCGGCGTAGGTCGCAGCGGCGAGGAATTGCAGTGGGACCTGGACTACCTGCTGCAGCTGTGGAACTCCATCGAGGCGGCGGCCAAGGATCGCCCTGCCCCCTTCCTGATCTACCAGGAAAGCAACGTCATCATCCGGGCGCTGCGCGATTATCTGCGCAATGATATCAATGAAATCCTGGTGGATGACGAGGAGATCCATGGCCAGGCGCAACAGTTCATG
>DATHUT010000058.1:0-8037 GCA_035462005.1 Gammaproteobacteria bacterium
GTCGCGGGTGATGGCGGCAATGCGGTCGCTGTCCGGGTCCTGGACCCGCGCCGGCGACAACACCTGGGCGCCCGGCGGCACGCTGAGCAGGGCCTTGCCGGCCTTGTTGCGGCTGATCATGTCGCCGAGCCTGGCCACGAAACCGTAACCGGCATCACTGGCGATCAGGTACAGGTCGTCGGGGTCCCCGGCCATGACGCCGACGAAGCTGGCGCCGTCAGGCGCATTCAGCCGCCCGGTGAGCGGTTCGCCCTGGCCCCGCGCCGAGGGCAGGCTGTGGGCCGGCAGGGCGTAGACCCGGCCGGTGGAATCCAGGAACAGGGCCTGTTGGTTGCTGCGACAGCGCGCCGCTTGGCGGAAACCGTCGCCGGCCTTGTACCCTAGGGCGGCGGCATCCACTTCGTGTCCCTTGGCGGCGCGCACCCAGCCCTTTTCCGACAGCACCACGGTGACCGGCTCGCTGGGCACCAGGGCGGTCTCGTCCAGGGCCGATGCCGCGGCCCGCTCCACGATGGGGGATCGGCGCGCGTCGCCGAAGGTCTCCGCATCGGCAATCAGTTCCTTGCGGATCAGGTTGCGCAGCCGGGTGCGCGAGCCAAGCAGTTTCTCCAACTGGTCGCGCTCCTTCGCCAGTTCATCCTGCTCGCCGCGGATTTTCATCTCCTCCAGGCGCGCCAGCTGGCGCAGGCGGGTGTCGAGGATATAGTCGGTCTGCACCTCGTCGAGGGCAAAACGCTTCATCAGCACCGGCTTGGGTTCATCCTCGGCGCGGATGATGCGGATCACCTCGTCGAGGTTGAGGAAGGCGATCAACAGGCCTTCCAACAGGTGCAGGCGATCCACTACCTTCTTGAGCCGGTATTCGAGCCGCCGGGTGACGGTACGGGTGCGGAACTCCAGCCATTCGGTGAGCAGGGTGCGCAGATCCTTGACCTGCGGACGGCCGTCGAGGCCGATGATATTCAGATTGATGCGGTAACTGCGCTCCAGGTCGGTGGTGGCAAACAGGTGCAGCATCAGCGCCTCCACGTCGATGCGGTTGGAGCGCGGCACGATCACCAGGCGGGTGGGATTCTCGTGGTCCGACTCGTCGCGCAGGTCCTCCACCATGGGCAGTTTCTTGTTCTGCATCTGGGCAGCGATCTGCTCCAGCACCTTGGCGCCGGACACCTGGAAGGGTAGCGCCGTGATGACGATGTCCCCGTCCTCGCGTTCGTAGCGGGCGCGCATGCGCACGCTGCCGGAACCCGTTTCATAGGCGCTGCGCAGCTCGGCACGCGGGGTGATGATCTCCGCCTCGGTGGGGAAATCGGGGCCCTGGATGTGCTCGCAGAGATCGGCCACCGTGGCCTTGGGATCCTCCAGCAGGCGGATGGCGGCGCTGGTGACTTCGCGCACGTTGTGCGGCGGGATATCCGTGGCCATGCCCACGGCGATGCCGGTGGCGCCGTTGAGCAGCACGTTGGGCAGGCGCGCCGGAAGCAGTTGCGGTTCGTCCAGGGTGCCGTCGAAGTTCGGCCCCCAGTCCACGGTGCCCTGGCCCAGCTCCGCGAGCAACACCTCGGCATAGGCCGCCAGCCGCGCCTCGGTGTAACGCATGGCGGCGAAGGACTTGGGATCGTCGGGCGAGCCCCAGTTGCCCTGGCCGTCCACCAGCGGGTAGCGGTAGGAGAAGGACTGGGCCATATGCACCATAGCTTCATAGCAGGCCGAGTCGCCGTGGGGATGGAACTTGCCCAGCACGTCGCCGACGGTGCGTGCCGATTTCTTGAATTTGGCGCGCGCCGACAGGCCCAGCTCGGACATGGCGTAGACAATGCGCCGCTGCACCGGCTTGAGGCCATCGCCGATGTGCGGCAGGGCGCGATCGAGGATGACGTACATGGAGTAATCCAGGTACGCCTTTTCGGTAAAGGTGCGCAGCGGCAACTGCTCCACACCTTCATAATTCATTTCATTCTGGTCCATGACAACCTGCCGGGAAAAAGCGGAGGGGATGCGGCGGGATTATACGGGGGATTGGCCGACGTACCAGCATGGTAGTGGTCCGGGGACGCCTCCGTAGGAGCAGCCTCTGGCCGCGAACCGGTCGGTGAGACGTAATCCATTCGCGGCCAGAGGCCGCTCCTACGGGTGGGGAATTGGGGACTTCAGACCGACGGGCCCGTCAGTGACCGGGCCAGGACCATGTCGGCGGTAATGTCGACCAGCTCCCCGAAGCCAATCACCGAACGCAGCTGTTCACTCAATTTCAGGCCACGGTGGCGGGACTGGCCCATGACCGGCTCCAGCAGGCGGTCAAACTGCTTGGTGGGCAGATCCTGGACGAAGGTACCGATCACCTTGAGAAAGCAGTATTCGCCGTGATCCATGGCCTTGCGGATGAAGGCCTCGCGCGCCGTCTCGCTGTCCAGCTCCAGCTCGGAGCACCAGCGCAGCACCCAGTCGCCATGATCCCCTTCCTGTTCCTTGTAGCAATAGAGCTCCAGCTCGCAATGGGGCGCCCTGTCCTCCTTGCCGCCAGATTGGCGCCGGATGCCAGTGATGGCCTCGCGCAGGGCCATCACCAGGCGCGGGTCTCCGATGGGGTAAAACTCGTATTCCCCGTCCGGGGCCTGGAAAAAACGTGCCAGACGATTCGCACCCCGCGGTACGGCCACAGCCTGTGCCACGGTCACACCCGCCTCGTTGCGGCCAATGAAAAAGGGCAAGGTGCCCAGGTTCATGGTCATCAGTCCCTCGAAGATGCGGGCCGCGGTGGCCGTCCAGATATCACCGGCATCGATGCCCAGTTTCTGCTGATTCTTGGCGATCAGCTCGACAAAGAACTGGCTCAAGCCTTCCTGGGAGCGACCCACGATCCGTTCCAGCATCAACAGCGAGCGGTCCGTGTCGGAGCGTATCACCCGGTAGGGAATATCCATGAGATTGGTGCCAGTCCGCTTTTTTTGCAGGTTCACCAGTCCCACGCGCAGTTCCTGGCCGATCTCTGTCGTCAATGGTTCCGCAAGCCGGACGCACATGCCCCGAGTGGAGATATCCCGGGTGGTACCGGAAAACTCCTGCTTGCCTACGGCCAGGCTCACGGCCGTCTCCACCAGGTAGCGATCCTCGCGTCGACACTCCACGTAGCCGAAGTGCACCAGTTCCGGATAGGCCACGTCCGCCAGTATGTCCGCGCCGGCATCCCCGGTTTCCAGGTTCAGGTGGCGCCCGCCGACCCAGGCGTGCAGACCCTGCACGGGCGGGGCGGACAGGAATTCCCCATACCGGGCCAGCGCCTCACGCCATTGCCGGGTCACATCCACCAGGAGCCCGGTAAACAACAAGACCTTGAGCCGGTTCCGCAGACCCAGCGCATCCTCGGCGGACTTGTAGGACAGGCGTTCCAGGAAATACTCAACCTTGCGGTCATCCAGGCGCTGCGCTCGGGCGTTGTCCACCTGCACACGCACGATCATGTGTTCCTCGAAGCCCATGGCATGCTGCAGGAAGCGGTGGAAATCCCCGGTCGAGTCGAATTCCGCCGGTGTTGCCGAATGGAGTTGCAGATGGCCGTCATCGCCCCGCTCCCGGTACAGCACCAACAGCAAGCTGCCCTGTTCCTGCAGGGCCGCGAGACGTTCCGGCAATTGCAGACAGCGAAAGTCATACTGCTTGTGGTCGGTGCTGAAAAACTGCATCAATGGCCGATTGCCATTGCTCTGCGCCACCGCGGCCAGTCGCGGCTGGCCGCCATGCTCCGCTACGAAAAATGGAATATGGACCAGGCTTTCCGTATAGATGCGTTCATGGAAGAGGCTCATGGCACTGAGATAGTCGTCCTCCACATCCAGCTTGTACTTGCGCTGGTAACGCTCCACCAGCTCCTCGATGCACTCCGTGAAGCCCGCCGGCGTTTCCCTGTCCAGTCGACGCAGGCAGAGGGTGGTTTCCAGTTCGCGGCGCTGCAGAAGGGCGATGGCATAACGCACCCCCTTCAGGGCTGCGCCAGCGGCCTGCCCTTGCAGGCCGATGAAATTGGCCTGCAACTCCTCGCCGGGCTGGTAGGGACAGGGACCCTTGACGACGAGCTGCACGCCCCCCACCGAAATGTCCCGGGTGGTGGCGCGCACGGGACCGGCCTTGCCCAGCAGCTGGACGGCCGTGGCATACTGCAGGCGGCCTTCCTGGCGTTGCCGGTAATAGCCGAAAGGAATGATTTCCGGGTTATAGAAGGTGATGCTGGTGGATGCTTGCGCATCGGCCTCGCCCGTCGTGTCGCGCAGCTCCCGTTCCCGGCCCTGCTGGCGTCGCGCCTGGTCGGAGGTCCGCTGCTGTTCCTCCTCCCGCTCCGCGTTCATGGCATGCAGGGTATGGGCGCCAAAGATAATGGCCTCGAAGGTCCCCACCGTATAGTGGCCCCGGTTCTGTTCGAGACCCCGCTGGAACATGGCATAGGAGATGTCATCCAGGTAGTGCACCCGGTCGTTGAACACGTAGGGCCGGCATTCCCCCAGCACCTTGCCGCGCATGTCGAGTACCTGGTAACAGGGACGGGTGAGGCGCGTCTCCTCCATCTTCTTGAGGAAACGGCCGGTGTCGGAATGGGCCACTACGATCTCGGTCACCAGCTCCTTGGCATTGGAACGGGTATCGACACGCCGGTAGTGATGAACCCGAATCTCGTGTTCTTGTTCGCTCATCTCATTGTTTTTGTGTCGGAAAAAATCATGGCCAGTCGATACACCCAGCCCCTTTGCAACATATCGGCCCGGACCCCAATTTCTCCAGCAGGCACCCGTGGCCAGGGTAATGAAGGCTAGAATGGGGACAGCATCCCGCCACGGCCACCGCAGGAGACTGATTTCATGACATCCACGATCACCCGCCTCGAACAGGACAGCATGGGCGCATTGGAAGTACCGGCCGAGGCCCTGTGGGGCGCGCAGACACAACGGGCCGTGCAGAACTTCCCCGTGAGCGGCCTGCCTCTGCCAGCGGCCTTCATCCAGGCTCTGGCCATGATCAAGGGGACCTGTGCATCGGTGCATCGGGAACTGGACCTGCTGGATGGGGAACGGGCCCTGGCCATCGAGACCGCGGCCGCAGCCATCGCCCGCGGCGAGCACGCCGCCCAGTTCCCCGTGGATGTGTTCCAGAGCGGTTCCGGTACCAGCAGCAACATGAACGTAAACGAGGTGATCGCCGGCCTGGCGCGCGCGGCGGGTGTGGAGGTGCATCCCAACGACCATGTGAACCTGGGACAAAGCAGCAATGACGTCATCCCCAGCGCCATCCATCTGAGCGCCACCCTGGCCCTGCACCGCGAACTGCTGCCGGCCCTGGCGGAGCTGGCCGACACTATCGACAGCCGTGCCACGGAGTTCGATGGCCTGATCAAGACCGGCCGCACCCATTTGATGGATGCCCTGCCCCTGCGCCTGGACCAGGAACTATCGGCATGGGCGGCCCAGGTACGGGATGCCACCGCACGCATCGAATCCAGCCTGCCGCGCTTGTGCAAGCTGGCGCTGGGCGGTACCGCGGTGGGCACCGGACTCAATGCCCATCCGGAACTTGGCGCGCGGGTGGTGATGCGCCTGGCCACCTCCACGGGCGTGCCCTTTACCCTGATGGAAAACCGTTTTGCCGGCCTGAGCAGCCAGGATGCGGCCGTGGAGATGAGCGGGCAGCTGCGTACCGCGGCCACCACGCTGCTCAAGATATGCAATGACCTGCGCTGGATGAACTCCGGCCCGCTCGCAGGCCTGGCCGAGATTCAGCTGCCGGCCCTGCAGCCCGGCAGCTCCATCATGCCCGGCAAGGTCAACCCGGTGATCCCCGAGGCCGTGGCCATGGCCTGCGCCCAGGTCACCGGCAACGACCTGACCGTCACCCTGGCCGGGCAGTCCGGCAACTTCCAGCTCAACGTCATGCTGCCCCTGGTGGCCCACAATCTGCTGCAAAGCATCCAGCTCCTGGCCAACGGGTCACGCTTGCTGGCGCGCCAGGCCATCGCCGGTTTCACCGTGAACGAGGAGCGCCTGCGCGCGGCCCTGGACCGCAACCCCATGTTGGTCACGGCGCTCAATGCCCGCATCGGCTATGCACAGGGCGCCGCCATCGCGCGGCAGGCCTACGCCGAGGGCCGCCCCATCCTGGAGGTGGCCCTGGAACGTACCGAACTGGACGAGGAGGAATTGCGCCGCCTGCTCGATCCCCGACGGCTTACGGAGGGCGGCATCCCGGAATAAGACGGGCGTTGCGAAGCGTCGGGTGCGCTCAGACGGTCTCCGCCAGATTGCCTTTCTGTTCCAGCCAGCCACGCCGGTCGGCGGCGCGTCGCTTGGCCAGCAGCAGGTCCAGGATCTGGTGGCTGTCGTCGCCGGCCTCGATGGTGAGCTGCACCAGGCGCCGGGTCTCCGGGGCGATGGTGGTCTCGCGCAACTGCATGGGGTTCATCTCCCCCAGTCCCTTGAAGCGCTGCACGCTTACCTTGCCCTTGACCTTCTCGGCGGTGATGCGGTCCAGCACGCCCTGCTTCTCGGCATCATCCAGGGCATAGAACACCTGCTTGCCCACATCGATGCGGTACAGGGGGGGCATGGCCACGTAGACATGGCCGGCCTGCACCAGGGGCAGGAAATGACGCAGAAACAGGGCGCACAGAAGGGTGGCGATATGGGCGCCGTCGGAATCGGCATCGGCCAGGATGCAGACCTTGCCGTAGCGCAGACCCTCGAGGCGATCGGAGCCCGGCTCCACGCCGATGGCCACGGAGATGTCGTGTACCTCCTGGGAGGCAAGCACCTCGGTGGAATCCACCTCCCAGGTATTCAGGATCTTGCCGCGCAGCGGCATGATGGCCTGGAAGATGCGATCGCGGGCCTGCTTGGCCGAGCCGCCGGCAGAGTCCCCTTCCACCAGGAACAGCTCGCCTCGCGCAGGATCGGTGCTGGAGCAGTCGGCGAGTTTGCCGGGCAGGGCCGGGCCGCTGGTGACCTTCTTGCGCACCACTTTCTTGCCGGCGCGCAACCGGTTCTGGGCGCTCTGGATGGCCAACGCGGCGATCTTCTCGCCAGCGTCGGTATGCTGGTTGAGCCACAGACCGAAGGCATCCTTCACGACACCGGAGACAAAAGCGGCGCACTCGCGCGAGGACAGCCGCTCCTTGGTCTGGCCGCTGAACTGCGGGTCCTCCAGCTTCACCGACAGGATATAGGCGCAACGGTCCCAGACATCCTCGGGAGAAAGCTTGACGCCGCGCGGCAGCAGATTGCGAAATTCGCAAAACTCACGCACCGCTTCGGTCAGCCCCATGCGCAGGCCGTTCACGTGAGTGCCGCCCTGGGGCGTGGGAATCAGGTTCACATAGCTCTCACCCACACCCTCGCCGCCCTGTGGCAGCCACACCAGCGCCCATTCGGCGGCCTCGTGGGTACTCTGCAGGCTGCCGATGAAGGGGGACTCGGGCAGCCGCTCGGCGCCATGCAGGGCCTCCAGCAAATAATCTTGCAAGCCATCCTGGTAACACCACTCCTCACGCTCGTCGCTGCGCTCGTCATGCAGGCGCACCGTAAGGCCTGGACAGAGCACCGCCTTGGCGCGCAGCACGTGGCGCAGGCTGGGCAGGGAGAATTTGGGACTATCGAAATATTTCCCATCGGGCCAGAAGCGCAGCCGGGTGCCGGTATTCTGTTTGCCGACCTTGCCGACTTCTTCCAGCTCCGAGGCCTTCTCGCCGCCCTTGAAGGCGATGTTGTACTCGGCGCCAGCGCGCTTGACCCAGACTTCCAGGTGGCTGGACAGGGCGTTGACCACCGACACGCCGACGCCATGCAGACCGCCGGAGAACTGGTAATTCTTGTTGGAGAACTTCCCACCCGCATGCAGCTTGGTGAGGATCACCTCGACACCGCTGATGCCCTGCCCGGGATGGATATCCACGGGCATGCCGCGGCCATCGTCGCGCACCTCGAGTGAACCATCCTTGTAGACGCTCACCTCGATGGTCTTGGCGTGGCCGGCCATGGCCTCGTCGACGCTGTTGTCGAT
>DATHUT010000059.1:0-8977 GCA_035462005.1 Gammaproteobacteria bacterium
GGAAGAGTTGCGTTCCGCGGATGCCGCCCTGGTGCAATACCAGGCCGAGGTAGAGCGCTATATCGACCTGCCACCCGGGCAGCAGGAAGCCGCGCAGCTGGCGATCCGCACCATGGGGCACGAAATCTCCCTGTTCGCCAAAGCATTGCGTGCGCGCGAACGGGCCACCCTGGTGCATGCCGTGCGCGTGGCGGTGTGGACGCTGCTGATCGCATTGTTCACAGTCATCCTGCTCGGTATCGCGAGCGCCGTGTTCATGGCCCGGCAGATCGTCCGTCCCCTGCGCAACCTGGAACTCCAGCTCGATGCCCTGGCCGAGGGGGGCGAGCAGCAGCTGTCACTGCCGTCGCGGGACGGCGAGATCCGCTCCTTCGTCGATCAGTTCAATTCCATGCTCAATCGCCTGCGCGCCCAGCAGAACCAGCTGCGGCAGAACGAGAAGGCGGCGGCGTTGGGCGTGCTGGTGTCCGGCGTGGCGCATGAGCTCAACAACCCCTTGTCGAACATCTCCACCTCCATCCAGCTGTTGATGGAGGACGATGGCAAGACGGACCCGGCGTTGGTGCGGCGTTGGATGGCCCATATCGATGGGGAATCCGAGCGGGCAAGACGGATCGTGCGGCGCCTGCTCGACAGCGTGCGGCAACCCAAGCTGCACCTGCAGGGACACCGGGTTCCGGCCCTCATCGCATCATCCGTGCAACTGGTCAGCCGGCAGCTGCCCCCCAGCGTGAATATGCGAATCAAGTCCGCACCCGAGCGTACGGTTTGGGTGGATCGGGAGCGCTTCCAGCAGGTGTTCATCAATCTGATCCGCAATGCCGTGGATGCCGGCGCCATGAACATCCAGGTCAATGCCGAGGAGTCCACCTGGGCCAAGAGCATGCCGCCCAATTTGAATCGCCTGGTCGGCGATATCACCCAGGTCAGCCTCGCGGAGCGCGTTCTGGTGGTGCGGATCGATGACGATGGCAAGGGGATCAGCCCGGAACATCTCGCGCACATCTTCGATCCCTTCTTTACGACGCGAAAATCCGGTGACGGAACCGGTCTGGGCCTGTATCTGGTGGAGGAGATCGTGAGTGAACATTATGGTTGTATCGCCGCGGAAAACCGTGACGAGGGTGGTACGCGGTTTACCATCTGGCTGCCGCTGGCACGGGAACCGGATTCGTTATGAACGATGAAGCAAAGCCCGAAGTACTGCTGATCGAT
This sequence comes from Gammaproteobacteria bacterium, assembly GCA_035462005.1. Classification (GTDB taxonomy): domain Bacteria; phylum Pseudomonadota; class Gammaproteobacteria; order DSM-19610; family DSM-19610; genus JAIVHA01. The sequence goes on from DATHUT010000059.1 coordinate 1,216, forward strand.
GACGAACTGATCGCGCTCACCAACCTCACCACCGTGCTGGAGCGGGAAGGCTACGCGGTGACCGCCTGCAAGACGGGCGAGGAGGGGGTCGCCGCCATGCAATCCACGGCATTCGACCTGGTGCTGACCGACCTGCGCATGCCGGGCATCGACGGCATGGATGTACTGCGCCATATCCGCGAGACCACGCCCGAGGTGCCGGTCATCATGATCACCGGCCATGCCACGCTGGACTCCGCTGTCGATGCCATGAAGGCAGGGGCCTATCACTATATCGCCAAGCCGTTCCGACTTGCCGAGGTGCGTGAGGTGGTGCGTGGCGCACTGGATCTGCGTCGCATAAAGCGCGAGAACAAGGAACTGAAACTGCGCGTGGAGCATCTTTCCAACCAGACCACCATCATCACCCAGGATCTGGGCGTGCAGCGGCTGCTGGAAACGGCGCGGCAGATCGCGGGCACCGATACCAGTGTGGTCATCCACGGCGAATCCGGCACGGGCAAGGAGTTGCTGGCGCGCTTCATTCACCAGAACAGCCTGCGTTCGAAAGGCCCCTTCGTGGCCTTCAACTGTGGCGCCCTGCACGAGGAGATCGCGGCGAGCGAGCTGTTCGGGCATGAGAAAGGCGCCTTCACCGGTGCGAATGCCACCAAGATCGGTCTGTTCGAGGCCGCCGATGGCGGAACACTGTTCCTGGACGAAGTTGCCGAGATGCCCCTGCTCATGCAGGTGAAGCTGCTGCGTGTGCTGCAGGAGCGGGAGCTGATGCGGGTCGGGTCTGTGCAGCCGATTCCCGTCGACGTGCGGGTCATTGCCGCGAGCAACCGGGACCTGAAGGCGGCGGTCGCCGACGGCCAGATGCGCAATGATCTCTATTTCCGCCTCAATGTGGTGACCCTGACCCTGCCGCCCCTGCGCGAACGCCGCGACGATATTCCCCTGCTGGCCTATTACCTCCTGCGCAAGTTCTCCGCCATGATGGATCGCGATGTGCAGGAAATCTCCACCGAGGCGATGCGTCGCCTGGTGGAGTACGACTATCCCGGCAATGTGCGCGAACTGTCGAACTTCATCGAGCGCGGCGTTGCCCTGGCCCAGGACCGCACCCTGGATATCGAGCACCTGCCGCAAAGCCTGGGAGCCCTGACGGTGCGTGTCTTCAAGCCGGAGATGGCGGCGACCCCGACCACGCTGGAAGAGCAGGAAACCGAGCACATACTCGCCGTCCTGAAGATGGCGGATGGTAACCGGACCCAGGCGGCCAGGATGCTGGGCATAGACCGCGTGTCCCTGTGGCGCAAGCTCAAGAAACTGGGTATCGACACCAAATAGGCTGGCGCCTCGGGAGAGCATCCCGCTGCGCCTCGCGCACCTGCCTGGCGCAGTCTATGCTCAGGATAGCCATGCGCTCGCCGTCTCCGTTCCTCGTCATCGTCCTGTCCGCGGCATGGCTGCTCGCCGCCTGCGGAGGCGACCCGCCGCGTGAATCCGGCACGATAGCGCTGCAGGCTTGGGCGCATGCGGGCCAGGAGGCCGAGCGCGACACCCTGCGCGCGCAGGTGGCGCGTTTCAACCGTGAACGTGAGGATGTCCGGGTGCGGCTGCGCTTCATTCCGGAAGGCAGTTACGACGCCCAGGTGCAGGCGGCCGCCGTGGCCGGCGACCTGCCCGACCTGCTGGAGTTCGACGGGCCGTTCCTGTATCGCTATGTGTGGCAGGGCCACCTGGTACCGCTGGAGGATTACCTGCCGCCGGACCTGGTCGACGACCTGCTGCCGTCACTACTGGCGCAGGGGCGCTACCGGGGCCGGCTCTATTCCGTTGGAGTGTTCGACTCGGGGCTGGCCCTCTACGCCGACCACGCGCGCCTGCGGGAGGTGGGGGCGCGCATCCCGGACAGCCCGGGGGATGCCTGGACCCTGGAAACGTTCGAGGGACTGCTGCGGGACCTGGCCGCGCGCGACCCGGATGGCGCGGTGCTGGACCTCAAGCTGGACTACGCCGGCGAATGGTACAGCTATGCCTTCTCCCCCCTGCTGCAGTCGGCGGGCGGCGACCTCATCGACCGGGAGACCTACCGCAGCGCCAGCGGCGTGCTGAACGGCCCCGCGGCGGTGCGCGCCCTGCGCGTGGTGCAGTCCTGGATCCGCGCGGGACGGGTGGACCCCAACCTGGACGGGGTCGCCTTCGTCGAGGGCCGGGTGGCCCTGGCCCTGGGCGGGCACTGGAACTACACCGCCTACCGGAAGGCTTACGGCGACGAGCTGTTGCTGTTGCCGCTGCCGGACTTCGGTCGGGGCACGCGCAGCGGCCAGGGTTCCTGGAACTGGGCGGTCACCCGCCATTGTCCCCATCCGCAGGCGGCGGCGGACTTCCTCGCTTTCCTGTTGCAACCGGAGGAGGTGCTGGCCATGAGCCGGGCCAACGGTGCGGTGCCCGGCACCCGCCGCGCCGTGGCGCGCTCGGAGCGATTCCGGGAGGGCGGGCCCCTGCGCCTGTTCGTGGACCAGCTGGTGGAAGGTTATACGGTGCCGCGCCCGCGCACCCCGGCCTACCCGGTGATCAGCGCCGAGTTCCAGCGCGCCTTCGACCGTATCCGCGCCGGCGGCGACGTGCGGCAGGCCCTGGACCGGGCGGCGCGGGCCATCGACCGGGAAATCGAGGACAACCGCGGCTATCCCTGGGTGTGGGAGGAGGAATGAGGCATGAGGGCGGGGCGTTTCGGTGACCAGACCCCGGTGGCGCTGTTGTTGGCGGCGCCGGCGCTGCTGGGGCTCGTCCTGTTCGTCGCACTGCCCTTCTTGACCGCGCTGGTGCTGTCCTTTACCGATCTGCGCCTGGGCTCGCCGCTGCCGGTGGAGTTCGTGGGCCTGGAACAGTACCGGCGCATCTTCACCGATCCGGCCTTCCTGCGCGCGCTGGCCAACAATGCCCTGTTCGCCCTGGTGGTGGTGCCGGCGCAGACCGCGCTGGCCCTGGGGCTGGCGTTGCTGCTCGATCGCGGCCTGCGCGGCACGGTGTTGTTCCGCACCCTGTTCTTCCTGCCGGTGGTGTTCCCCATGGCCCTGGTGTCGGTGATCTGGATCCTGATCTATGCGCCGGGACCGGAGGGTATGCTGAACGCTTTCCTGTCCCTGGTCAGCTTCGGCGCCTGGGAACCGCGCGATTTCCTGCGCGATCCCGCCCTGGCGCTGCCGGCCATCATGCTGCTGTCCCTGTGGCAGGGGGCGGGGTTCCAGATGATCATCCTGTTGGCCGGCCTGCAGTCCATCCCCCGCGACCTGTACGAGGCCGCCGCCCTGGACGGCGCCGGGCGCTGGCAGCGCTTCCGGCACGTCACCCTGCCGGGACTGCGCAACCCCCTTGTCTTCGTCATGCTGATCACAACCATCCTGGCCTTCCGGTTGTTCGACCAGGTGCGCATCATGACCCGCGGTGGGCCGGAGGACGCTACCCGGGTGGTCATGTTCGAGACCGTGCAGGCGGCCTTCGACCGCCAGCAGGTGGCGCGGGCCTGCGCCATGACGGTGGTGTTCTTCCTCATCGTGCTGGCGGTGACCCTGGTGCAGCGGCGCCTGGCGCGCCAGCAACGGCAGGTGACATGAAACCGGTGCTCGCCACTGGTCTCGGTTATGCCGCGCTGTTTCTGTTGGCGCTGCTGTTCGTGGCGCCCCTGCTGCTGATGATCAGCGGCAGCCTCAAGCCCGATGCGCGCGTGCTGCTGGAGGCCGGCAGCCTGCGCGGCCTGGTGCCGGGCGGTGCCTCCCTGGAGAACTACCGCGATGTGTTCCGGCGCACCGAGTTCGGGCGCTTCCTGTTCAATTCCCTGTTCATCACCGGCAGCATCGTGGTGACCGGACTGGTGGTGAATTCCCTGGCGGCCTATGCCTTCGCGCGTCTCGCCTGGCGCGGGCGCGGCCTGTTGTTCAACCTGGTGCTGGCGCTGATGATCCTGCCCTTCGAGGCCATCGCCGTGCCGCTCTACTACCAGGTCTCCATCCTCGGCTACCGGGATACCTACCTGGCGCAGATCCTGCCCTTCATCGCCGACGCCTTCGCCATCTTCCTGTTCTATACCTTTTTCATCGGCCTGCCGCGGGAGCTGGAGGAGGCGGCTCGCCTGGATGGCGCCGGCGTGCTGCGCACCTTCTTCACGGTGGTGGCACCCAACGCCAAACCGGCCTTCGCCACCGTGGCCATCCTGTCCTTCCTCACCTGGTGGGGGTCCTACCTCTGGCCGCTCATGGTTACCATCGGCCCTGAGGTGCGCCCGCTACCGGTGGCCATCGCCACCTTTTACACCCTGCCGCCCCTGCAATGGGGCGACATCCTGGCCTTCGGCGTGATGATGGTGGCGCCGGTGGTGGCGGTGTTCGTGTTGTTCCAGGGCTGGTTCGTGCGCGGCATAGCCACCTCGGCGGTGAAGGGCTGAGCCATGGCAGAGGTCGCGTTCCGGAACCTGGGCAAGGTCTACCCCGATGGCAGTGCCGTCCTGCACGGCCTCGACCTGGAGATTGCCGATGGCGAACTGCTGGTGCTGGTGGGACCCTCGGGCTGCGGCAAATCCACGTTGCTGCGCATGGTGGCCGGCCTGGAGGAGATCAGTGAGGGTGAGATCCGCATCGGCGGGCAGCGGGTGAACCAGTGGCCGCCACAGCGGCGCAATGTCGCCATGGTGTTCCAGAACTACGCCCTCTATCCGCACATGACGGTACGCCGCAACCTGGCCTTTCCACTGCGCATGCAGGGCCTGCCACGCCGGGAGATCGAACGCCGGGTGGCGGCTACCGCGTCCCTGCTCGATCTCACCGAACTGCTCGAGCGCCGGCCCCAGGCGCTGTCGGGCGGCCAGCGCCAGCGGGTGGCCATGGGCCGCGCCCTGGTACGCGAGCCGGCGGTGTTTCTCATGGACGAACCGCTGTCCAACCTGGACGCCCGCCTGCGATTGCAGATTCGCACCGAGATTGCCGCGCTGCAGCGGCGTCTGGGCGTCACCACCCTGTATGTGACCCACGACCAGGTGGAGGCCATGACCCTGGGCGACCGCGTGGCGGTGTTGCATGGCGGGCGGCTGCAGCAGGTGGCCACGCCCGGTGAACTCTACGCCCGGCCCGCCAATGCGTTCGTGGCCGGCTTCATCGGCAGCCCCGGCATGAACCTGTTTTCCGCCACCCTGGCGCGCGAGGGAATGGACTTCGTGCTGGAGACGGGTCCGCTGCGCCTGCCGTTGGCGGCGCGGCAGGTGCCGGACCTGACCACCGGCACCCGGCTACTGGCCGGGCTGCGGCCCGAGGCCCTCTCGCTCCAGGGCACGGGGCCGCGCATCCCCGCCCGTGTGCAGGCGGCCGAGTCCCTGGGCCACGAGACCATCCTCTACTGCGAGACGGAACTGCGGATGCATATCGCCGACCAGGGCGCTGCCCCAGCCCAGCCGCAAGCAGCTGTACGTCTCGCCGCCGTGCTGCCCGGGCAGCAGGCCCTCCGCCCCGGCGAGTGCGTAGAGCTGGTAGCGGATAGCGGGCAGCTGTATTTCTTTACAGCGGAAGGGCAGGCGTTATGAGGGCCGAGCGGCCCGGGGATATTTCCTATACTTCGATTATCCGCAACGCGCGATCCCTTCGTGTGCTTGATCAAGGAGGAAGAGCATATGGCTAATATCCTGATTACCGGAAGCAATCGCGGCCTCGGCCTGGAGCTGGTCCGACAATATGCCGGTAGTGGCTGGCGCGTGTTCGCCACCTGCCGTCATCCTTCCGAAGCGGCGGAACTACACCAGTTGGCCGGGGAATACGGAGAGATCTCGATCCATCGCCTCGATGTGACCGTGCCCGAGGACATCAGGGCCATTCAGTGGATACTGAATGGCACGCCACTGGATATCCTCTACAACAACGCGGGTATCTACCTGGAAGACGACTACCTGTTGCCGGCACCCGGCAGCATCCGCTACGACCTCTGGCTGCGTACCCTGGAGGTCAATACCCTGGGCGCCGTACGCGTGACGGAAGCACTGCTCGACAATGTCGCCAGCAGCGAGATGCGCCTGGTGGCGGTGATGACCAGCCACATGGGCAGTATCGCCGATATCCAGATGCCGGGCAGTTATTACTACCGCTCCAGCAAGGCTGCCCTGAACGCCGCCATGAGTGGCCTGGCCGAGGCGCTGCGTAAGCGCCACATAGGCGTTTTGCTGCTGCATCCCGGCGGCGTCAAGACACGAATGGGTCCAGGGGATGGCATCAGCGCCGAGAAAAGCGTCACCGGCTTGCGCCAGGTGATAGACGACTTCACCCTGGACAAGACAGGGCATTTCATCAAGTACGATGGCAGCCCCATGCCCTGGTGACACCATGAAACCAGGGCGGATTCACATTGGCACCTCGGGCTGGTCCTATGCCCACTGGAAGGGTCCCTTCTACCCCGCGGACCTGTCCGACGACAGACAGATGCTCGAATACTACACACGCCGCTTCAGGAGTGTCGAGATCAATAATTCCTTCTATCAGCTTCCACGGCGCGAGACCCTGGAGCAGTGGCGCCAGGCGGTGCCGGACGATTTCATCTTCAGCGCAAAGGCCAGCCGCTATATCACGCACATGAAGAAACTCAAGGATCCCGCCGCAAGCATCGAAAAGTTCTTCGAGCGCATCGTTGAACTGGATGAGCGCTTGGGCCCGGTCCTGTTCCAGCTTCCGCCCAACTGGCACTACAATCATGAACGCCTGGAACGATTCCTCGACACACTGAGCCGTGATTTCCGCTATGCCTTCGAGTTTCGCGATGAGGGCTGGATCAACGAACGGTGCCACGAACTGCTGGCGCGCCATGATATCGCCTTCTGCGTCTACGAGCTCGACGGCTACCGGTCACCCCGCAATGTCACCACCGACTTCGTGTATGTGCGTCTGCACGGACCGGACGGGCCCTACCAGGGTGACTATGACGGTCCGGCCCTCGCCGACTGGGCCGATGCCATCACCGATTGGGCCAGCCAGGGCCTGTCGGTCTATTGCTACTTCGACAACGATGAGGCCGGATATGCGGCGCAAAACGCATTACGGCTGCAACGCATCACGGAGACATCCGATGGCCATCCATAACAGTGAGATCGCGGAGACGTTTGCCCGTCTGGCCGACCTGCTCGAACTCGAGGATGCCAACCCCTTCCGCGTACGCGCCTATCGAAACGCATCGCGCACCGTGGGCAGCCATTCCAGGAGCATGGCGGATATGGTCCAGCAAGGCGAAGATCTGTCCAGGCTGCCTGGAATCGGAAAGGACCTGGCCGGCAAGATCGAGACCCTGGTGCAGACCGGCCGGCTACCGCAGCTGGAAAGAGTGGAATCCCGTACGCCCGCCGAACTGCGCGACCTGATGAAGGTCGAGGGTCTGGGTCCAAAGCGGGTAAAAAGACTCTACAAGGAAATCGGTGTCCGCAGCATCGAAGACCTGAAACGCGCGGCCCGCAATGGCAGGATTCGCCAGCTTGAAGGCTTTGGCGCAAAGGCCGAGGAAACGATCCTCCGACATGCAAAACGGTTCAGCGAAAGGGATCAACGCGTCAAGCTGTCGGTGGCGCAGGACATCGCCGTGCCATTACTCGGCTATCTCGAAAAATGCGAAGGGGTGAAACAGATCACCATCGCCGGAAGTTACCGCCGCCAAAAGGAGACGGTGGGTGACCTGGACATCCTGGTCAGTGCCAAAAAAGACTCACCTGTGATCGATCGCTTCACGGAATATGAGGAAGTTGTCGAAGTTG
>DATHUT010000060.1:0-10753 GCA_035462005.1 Gammaproteobacteria bacterium
ACGCAAATCGGTGTAGCGGTCTTCCAGTTCCGAGGTCATCAGGATGGTCACGCCCTTGCTGGTCAGTTCGGCCACCATCCGGTACAGCGAACCGCGAAAATCCTCGCTGAACTCGGGCGCCAGGGCCAGTTCGAAACCCGACAGCGAATCGATGACGACGCGCTTGGCCTGCATGCGATCGATCATCCGGAGCATGTCGTGCAGGGTTTCATCGATCGACAAATCCAGCGAGCGCGTGTCGATCACACCCACCTGCCCGGCACTCACCATTTCATGCAACCTGTTGTTCAGCAATTGGTTCGGACTTTTTTCGAACGCTGCGATCACACCAGCCTCGCCGCAACGCACCCCTTCGGCGAGAAATGCCGTCGCCAGAATGGTTTTGCCGGAACCCGAAGGGCCGACTGCGAGCAGCGAATAACCGGCTGGCAAACCGCCGCCCAGCATCTCATCCAGGCCCGTGACCCCCATGGAAATCCGGTCCGTGCCTCCGGCGGTGGTCTGTCCGACCACCTCGCCCGGATGGATAATCGCCCGCGGAAAAACCTGGAGACCTGCCTCACCAATGCGGAAGGTATGCAAGCCGGGCGCCTGGGCCTGGCCACGCATCTTGACCACCTGCATCTTGCGCACCATGGAATTGCGGTGCATGTTTTGCGACAGCCAGAGGATGCCGTCCGCCACGGTAAAGACCGGACTCGATTCGGATTCGGGCGCCAGGTATTCACCGATCAGAAAGGTAGTAGCCTGCCAGCTGGTCATCTGCATCCCGAGTTGCTGCACAAAGCGCTGCAGATCGGGCACATTCCGCTCTACGTACCGGGCCGACTGCACGACGGACCGAAAAGAATCGACAAATACCAGGCTGGGACCATAGTCTTTCACCTCGGCGGCGATGCGCGCCAGGACGCGTTCAAAATCGCCCTCCAGGAGGTCGGTCGCCAGATTGACGAAGCGAATCGACTGGTTGATCTTACCGTGATCGAAAAATGAAAATTGCTGCTGGTAGCGGAGCATCTTGAGGGTGGGCTCCCCGAGCACGGTGAAGAACAGCGCCCGATAATCCGGCGCGGCCAGGGAGAACATGATCTGGTGGGCAAGCGTGGTTTTTCCGCTTCCCGGCGTGCCCGCAATCAGATTGAACGAGAATTCCGGCAGACCGCCACCCAGCAAATTGTCGAGACCGGGAACGCCCGTTGGCAGGCGGCGTATCGTGACCTTGTTACTCATTGTCGAGCTCCTTGCCGGACGTGTCTGGAGCAAGATTGCCCCAGGCCGCACGTAATATGCTGGACGTCAATTGTTCGCCAATCAACGAAACCAGGATGTCGGTAAATATGGTCAGCAGCAGGCTGTGGGCTGCGCATGCATGGGCCGGCGTCTGATCCGCCAGGCGCGTCCCCAATTCCACAAAGCGGTGGCTGTGGGGGGACTGCAATGGCGAAGAAGCTGACGGGAGCCATGGAAAGGTGGATTGGGCCAGGTGCACGCTGCGCTCGTACAGCGAAGTAAAACCGGCCTCGCCAACGACCGAAATGATCTCGTCGGCCAGCTTTTCCCAATGACCCATTGCGTTATCTGCAATGTTTTCAGGTTGCTGTGCCAGGAGCTTGGCAATGATTTGCTGGCGTTGCTGGGCGGAGCCTTCCATCAAAACGCAATCAGCAGGCAGCCGGGATCACCGGAGCGTGCGGGGTGCTGCCGCGCGCCGGGTGTCATATCCCCGGGGTACGAAAGCCGGAGTGCCATATTCTTCGTTCCTCCTTGAAGCCTGTGGCGCATTTGCTGACCGGACGAAGCCTCTGACTCCTGCCGTAATGCGGTAGAAATTCTATATATTATTGTCGAGTATAGCCTGCGGCTTCCACCAGAACGCCTCGGCAGCATACCATGACCCAAGCAGTCCATTCGGTTCTTGGAATATGATCGTAACTGGCACATGGCGCATTCCGCGCTGTAGGCCGCATTCTATCGCTTTCCCTGCTATTCCTGTTTGCATTTCAAGCATATACAAACAATTACCATCTAGCCAAGGGTTATTCACTGACACCCGCAAGGCTCCCCCCTGCGGCCGCGTGCGATCTCGCCGGACCTCGCCCAACTGGCCACAAAGGCTGAACCAGCAGATCCGGTGGGCAGTGGGCAGGCACAGTGCATGGTCGACCTGGCCATATTCGTGGGCCAGGATGTTGCATTGCCCAATGAGGGTGCGCCGACGGTACGGATCATTCAAATGACAGGCGTGGCGACATCCACTCGCGACCGCCGAACAAATTTCGCGGCCAAGGCCACTCCTACACATCCGTTTTTTTTCAACGATTGGGTTAACAGATAGCCAACTGTCAGATACACAAAAAAGGGGCCACGAGGGCCCCTTTCGCATTACATTGGCGGAGAGGGTGGGATTCGAACCCACGGTACACTCGCGCGTACACTTGATTTCGAGTCAAGCACTTTCGGCCACTCAGTCACCTCTCCGGGGTGGGATCGTCCCGGGCCTGGCAAGCCAGGCCACGGTTTGTGATAAAGTGCGGGGCACTCGCCACGGAACCATCGCCAGGCGTTGTAAATCAATACCCTGTAACGATCGAACGACGCAGGCATTGTACCCCAAGCCGGTCCAGGAGACCTAAAATTTCCCAAGCGCAGCCGCTAAAGAGATAACACTGGCCTGAACCCCTCCCCCATGACTCGCATGCTTCCCCTCCTGATGGTGCTGATCCTGCTGGCCGCCTGTGGCCGCGAACCGACCAGCCTGCTGGAAGAGGTGAAAGAACAGGGCGAACTGGTGGTGCTGACCCGCAACAGCCCCACCACCTACTACGAAGGTCCCGAGGGGCCCACCGGCCTCGAATACGACCTTGCCAGCCTGTTCGCCGAGCGGCTTGGTGTGAAGCTGCGCATGGTGGTACCCCGTAATTTCAATGAAATCCTTCCCCTGGTGGCCAGCCGGCGCTTCCATTTCGCCGCCGCCGGACTCACCGTCACCAAGGACCGTCGCAAGCTGGTGCGTTTCGGGCCCGCGTACCAATCCATCACCGCCCAGCTCGTTTACCGTAGCGGCAATGGACGCCCGATGGACCTGAATTGGCTCAACGGCCGACTGGAGGTGATGGTGGGCAGCAGCCACGTGGAACTGCTGCGGGAACTGCGCCAGGAGCATCCCAATCTGTCCTGGCACGAGAAGGATCGCGTTGAAAGCGAGCAGCTGCTCAGCCGGGTGTGGGACCGCCTCACCGATTACACCATTGCCGATTCCAATGAACTGGGTATCAACCAGCGCTTCTATCCGGAATTGCGGGTAGCCATGGACCTGGGCGATCCCCAGTATCTGGCCTGGGCCTTCCCACTGATCGAAGATACCAGTCTGTATGATGAGGCCATCGACTTTTTCCTGGACATCCGCGAAAGCGGCAAGCTGCGCCAGCTCATCGACCGGCACTATGGTCATATCCAGCAACTGGATTATGTGGGCACCCGACGCTACATGCGCCATATCGAGGAGCGCCTACCTGAATACCGACCCCTGTTCGAAGCAGCCGGTGAGGCCACCGAGCAGGACTGGCGCCTGCTCGCCGCCATGGGGTACCAGGAATCCCACTGGGACCCGACCGCCCGTTCCCCCACGGGGGTACGCGGCATCATGATGCTCACCCTCAACACCATGCGCCAGCTGGGACTGGACAATCGCCTGGATCCCGAGCAGAGCATCATGGGGGGCGCGCGCTATATCCGCCAGATCAAGGATCGCCTGCCGGAGCGCATCACCGAACCGGACCGCACCTGGCTGGCATTGGCTGCCTACAACGTGGGCCTGGGGCACCTGGAAGATGCCCGGGTGCTGACGGAACGTAATGGCGGCAACCCGGACAAATGGGTGTCGGTGAAGCGTTTCATGCCACTACTGAGCGAGAAGAAATGGTACGAGCAGACCCGTTACGGCTATGCCCGCGGTCGCGAGCCGGTCCAGTATGTGGAGAACATTCGCGGGTATTACGACATCCTGGTGTGGCAGACCACGTCGAATCGCATCCCCGCGGCCATGCCGCCCAGCCTGGATTTCCTGCCGCCGGCCATTTAGCTTGTCGGGCTGAGGCCCGACAAGCCCGATTCAGTTGGCCAGCAGCTCCGCTTCCATCGACAAATACACCTGGTAGGCGTTCCGTCGGTTGGCCCCCTCGAAGGCCGGCAGCTGTTCGAAGCGCGACCAGTCCACCGATTCGTAGGCCTCATCGAACGGCATGAAGTCCTGTACCGCGCGTCCCATCTGCTCGCGCAGGAAGGCCAGGTAGTCGCGAGTGGCGGTGATGGCCTGCACGGGATCGCGGGCCAGCGGGCCATGGCCGGGAACGAGGGCGGCGGGTTTGGCATTGGCCAATTGATCCAGAACCGCCAACCAGTTACGGGTGTTGGCATCACCGACGAAGGGCACCCGGCCCTCGAAGATCACATCCCCCGACAGCAGCACCCGGTCCGGTTTTACGTAGAGGGTAAGATCGCCATCGGAGTGGGCGGCACCCAGGGGGGTGAGGTTGAACTCCACATCCCCCAGTCGGAAACGTTCCGGCGTCTTGATATAGCGGTCGGGCCACACCAGGCGGGTGTCCTCGTCCACCCAGGGAAACAGGGACATGCGCCGTTCCTCCAGCCGCGCCTTTGCCCCTGGTGCATTGAGGTAGTGCGCGGCTCCCGCCGGTGCCAGGATCTGTGCCTCCAGGTCGGCGAACACCTGCAGCCCGTAGATGTGGTCGGCGTGATAGTGGCTGACGATGACGCTGACGATGGGTTCGGAAGTGACTTCGCGGATTTTTTTCAGCAGCATCCGCGCCAGGGCTGGCGTACCCAGGGCATCGAACACCACCACCCCGGCGCCGGTCACCACCACGGCAGCGTTGGAAATGAAGCCCTGGTTGTCGGTGGCCACGCCGGCGGCGCCTTGTACAAAATAGACATGGCGCGACACCTGACGCAATTCCATGTCCACAGTGGCGGGTTCAGAGGTCGGCGTATCGGCGGCGGTCTCGAAGGTGAACAGCAGGGTGAGGAGCAGAGTCAGGGTACGCATGTGAAAAAGATCCGGTTGTAGGAGCGGCCTGCGGCCGCGAGTCAGTGCCAAGACAGGTGGATAGGATACAACACCTGGATGCCCGCCTGCGCGGGCATGACAGAACAATCAGGTACGCCAGGAGGACGGGAAATTCAACTGACGAGTCATTCAGACGCGTCGTGCACGAAAAAATTCCTGCAAGCGTGCGCCGCACTCAGCTTCCAGTACCCCGCCCTCGACCTCGATACCGTGATTCAGCCCCGGCAAGCGCAGAGCCGCGCAGTCACCGTGCGCCGCGCCGCGCTTGGGGTCGGAGGCACCGAATACCAGCCGCCCTATCCGCGCATGTACCATGGCGCCGGCGCACATGAGACAGGGTTCCAGGGTCACGTACAGGGTGGCGCCGGTAAGGCGGTAATTGCCCAGGCGCCGGGCCGCGTCGCGCAGGGCCACCACCTCGGCGTGGGCGGTGGGGTCGTGACTGCCGATGGGTCGGTTCCAGCCCTCGCCGATGGCCTCGTCATCCAGCACCACCACGGCGCCGATGGGCACCTCGCCCTCCTCCGCCGCGCGTTCCGCGAGGGCCAGGGCGTGGCGCATCCAGTGCTCGTCGCTCACTCGCACCCGATTGCAAATAAGCCGCGAAGCTCAAAGGTCAATGCCATGAAGGATACCCTAATCAGTATTTCTTGAGGATGTGGACTCGACCCTGTGCGCGTACCGGCTACCCGGCCAGCACCGCCATTTGATTCTGCAGGAAAACCCCGGGGCCCGACAAACCATACCAGACCAGGGCGGGCTTCTCAACTTATTGTTCTAAATTGATTTTTCAAGGAAAGTGAAGTGCCTCGATGGTAACCCCAACCATCGAAAGCGCTTGAGCAACAGAATCAGGACGATCTGCCGCGCGGATTGTGCATCAACTTCCATGTCATCAAGCCGCGTCCCAGCCATTTCCCGGCACTGCGAGGTCTCAGCGCCGCGAACAGAACAGCGACACCGGCGAGCCATTCGGGGTGGCGCTTGATATAGCGCAGCGCGTTCAACCCCTGGTCAGCCAGCGCCAGGGGCCTGCGCCACGGTTCTATGCTTTCCGCCAGGGTGGTGCGCTGCGATGAAGCCTTGGCAACCAGGTATTCACGCTGTCTTGCCAACTGGAGCTGTTTTTTGTTCATGGACGGGGTATAAGTTCCTGTCGGTCTTTTTCCAGTTCCGACAGACTTGCCGCGAACAGTCGCGGTTTGGATCTCACTTTATGCAGGGCGAATGCCCACATCGCAAAGCTCATCACCAGAAAGAATCCGGTCAACGTACCGAGCACCAGCAGGCGATGTGTATCCCAGAAAGCGACGACCAGTAGTATCGTTGCCAGCACCACGCCGATCCCGAGGCAAAACAGGGCTACCAGTGCCAGTACCACCAGCGAGAACATGTGTTCACGCTCTTCCTCCAGATCGGTGGACAGCAGATCAAGGCGTGTATGCGCAATGCCAACCAGGGTTGCTGCGAGCGTTGTCAAAGACTCGAGCAACCCCTTGCCTTCCCGGGGTTCGTACGTTGCCATGAAAAAGGACTCTTAGCGGCGGCCGGTAAGCAAACCGACCACCAGGCCGACACCGGCTGCGACACCAAGCGCTTGCCATGGATTCTCATGGATATAGTGATCCGCAGCCTTGGCGGCGTCTTTGGTTCGAACCAATAGCGCATCCCGCTCTTCCGCCAGGCTGGCTTTGACAACCTTGAGGGATTCTTCCGCCCTGGATCGCAGTTCATCCAGCTCTTCACCACTATACGAGGCAGTCGCCTTCAATAGTGCTTCCGCGTCTGTTACCACCCTTTTGAAATCATCGATCAATTGTCCCTTGGTAACTTCATCAGATGTTCTGTCCATACATTTCTCCTTTATTTCGCCTTCAGTGTTACTGGTTGTCGCCCTGCGCGGAATCCTTGATGGCATCGCCGGTTTTTTCGATCTGGTCTCCAGTCTTCTCTACTGCATCATCGATATTCTCGCCGGCACGCTCCGCCGGGCCCTGCCTCTCGCAACCCGGGAGCGCGATAAACAATGCACCTACAACCAAGGCCACACTGGCGATCTGGACTGGTTTCATGATTTATCTCCTCCGACGGCGGTTTCCATGAGTTTTCCCTCAGCAGCGATTTCCACGTGCAAGGATATACCCCGGTTTCCCATAACCCTCGATAACTGCATTGTCTGATACATGTTTTTTCCTTGTTTGAAACGCGACGCCCAGTATCTTCAACCAGTTACGAGTATCTCCAACCACAGCGTAAAGTTCCGTTCGTTACCGTACATAAGCTGCTGGCGTCCTTGGCGGCCGGGTAGAGAATTACTTCCTGTAGCATGGTATGCCGGCTCGATTCCTGTTCAATCCTCTGTAGCAGGTACTTGCGCTTTTTCGGCGCGGTCTGTGCCATATTCCAACTTCGGCAGAGTTCATGCCGGTATATAGTAAAGAATAGACACCCTTTCGTGCCGGTCAATGCCGAATTCACTGCTTTACGAGGCATTGAGACACTTCATTCCCGCGAAGGCGGGAATCCAATGGTTTACAGTACGCTGCGTCGCAGCAATTGCCGGAACCAGCGATGTCCGCACCAGAAAGCCGCTGCCAGGTAAGGTAGGCCGCCGAGTACCCACATGATCAGGCCCGCCAGTTGCTGGCTCTGCAGCGACCGGGCTTCGCCGTATAGCGGCACATTGGCAAAGGTCAGCAATGCACCCAGAAATCCGGTATGCATGAGCGTGAACAGCAAAGCGAGCAAGGTGCGCGGCGCAGTGCCGGGGCTACTGCGCAAAACCGACCACCAGAAGAGGCTCGCGGTGAGCAGAAAGCAGGCGTGTTCGATCAAGTGCCACCAGGGGTTTTCCAGTGCCAGTACATAGAGTTTCGGTGCATGCCAGACCCAGATCACCGCAGCGTGCAGAGCGGCCGCCGGCAGTGGATCACGGACGACCCGCAACAGCGGCGTCCACAGCCGGATCACCGGCCGACCGCCAACCGCGGCCCATTGCGGAAGCGGCTGTGCCAGCACCCAGAGCGGCGCAATCACCACCATCATCAGCATGTGCTGGGTCATGTGTGCGGCGGCACTGGTTTCGGCCAGTTCGTCCAGTGGACCGAGGACGGATACTACTGCGATCAGGGTCGCGCCCTGAAAAAGCAGCCACCGGGTCAGGGCCGGCCGCACCCGGAATGCGCCTGTGCTGTAGCCCAACCAGAATACGAACAGCACAAGCGCGCCCAGCCCATTGGACAGGCGTTCCTGGTCGCTGCCGCCGAGTGGCGAATGCGCCAGCACGTCCGTCGGCAACAGCAGTAACGCGATTAGTGTAAGCGGCATGCCGGCAATTACAGACATGGCGGCAAAAACAGCACCATCACTCCGACAGCGGCGGTGGCCACGGCAGCATACAGGTGCAGATGAATGGCCAACCAGATAATGAACTGACGCGGTGGGGTTTCCTGTCCGACATCACGGCGGCTGGCCTGCCGATAGTGGTGCGCGAGGTACAGCAGAAGTCCCACGCTGACCAGGGTTAACACCAGTAGCGTAGCGTTGATCCAGGTCCTGGCGCCCAGGGTGACGAGGGGCGGGTTCACGGCGCAGGCGATTGACAGGAAGCCATACATCACCACGAACCACAGCGCCCAGACCGTGAGGCCGAACGCCAATTGCAGGGGATGGTAAGGCGACAACATCAGGCGCGTCCCCAGACCAGTGGCATCAGGATCATCGCAACAAACCCGAGCCAGAAAACAATAGTGGTGTACCGCCACCACTGTTCTACGACAATCGGCTCATACGGCGCATGTTCGCCTACGAAGCCGTACTTCACCCGCATGGCTTGCAGCGCGGTGGCGACGACTCCGACACCGCTGTGCAGCAACAGGTAGACCAGGATTACGGTCATCACGGCGTCATGGGAAGTTTCGGTCGGGGTCAGCGTCGAAGCCTTCACCACCCAGGACAGCAGGCTGGCCTGGACCAGCCCGAGTAAGGTAACGCCCCACAGGGCGGACTGAAGCCGCGTCGCGTCACGGGCGCGCAACCGGCGCGTAATGGACCGGAACCACACCATCACACCGAACAGGACAAGGCCGCTGCCCAACAACGGCAACCAGTCGAGTGGGGATTGTTCGGGACTTTGCCAGCGCGGCGCTGCCGTCCACAGGTACAGCCAACCGAACAGCAGGGAGAGGTAGAGCGAGGCATTGGCGAGCATGCTCACCCCCATGCCCCACAGACCGGGACCGTCGAAGGTGCGTGAATGCAGTGGCGGGTCAGCGGGTTGGGTCTCCGCCTCGGGCGCCGCCAGGGGATGGGCGCCATTCTCCCATGACCAGCGCAGCAGTAGTCCCAGCGTCACCAGCACTGAAATCACCGACAGGCTGTACACACGAGATAACAGGCCGATGAACACGACCGCCAGTGCCAGTGCTGCGAAAAGCGGCAGCCAGGTATTGCCCGGCAGATGCACGACTTCGCGAATGCGGCCTGTCACCGGGTCCGATCCCCAGGTTTCGCGCCGGCCATGGCTGGGCACCGAAAGCGCGTAGCCCCCCTCCGCAATGGTCTGTTGAAGGTCCGGCTGGTCCCACAACGGATGCCGCGTCGCGCAGGCCGGCAGGCTGATGAAGTTGTAGGGCTTGGGCGGTGTCGCCGTGGCCCATTCCAGGGTGTCGGCATTCCAGGGGTTGGTGCCGGCAGGCCGGCCATGGCGGAAATGCAGGATGATATCGACGAGGATCACGGCCACACCGGTCGCCATGATAAAACCGCCCACCGAAGATACCAGGTTGGGCAGGTCCCAGCCCAGGCCGGCTTCGTAGGTGTAGACACGTCGCGGCATGCCCAGCAAGCCGGTCCAGTGCATGATCAGAAAGGTGGTGTTGAACCCGACAAACACCAGCCAGAAACCCAAAGAGCCCAGGCGATCCGAAGGCATGCGGCCGGAAAAATGCGGCAGCCAGTAATACAGGCCGGCCATCAGCGGAAAGAACATGCCGCCGACCAGCACATAATGAAAATGCGCAACGACGAAGTGTGTGTCGTGCACCTGCCAGTCGAAGGGCACCAGCGCCAGCATGACGCCGGTGAGTCCGCCGGCAACGAAAACAACCAGGAATCCGGATACCCACAGCATCGGCACATTGAACACCGGGCGACCGATCCAGAGAGTGGCCAACCAGGCAAACAGCTGGATGCCCGTGGGGATCGCCACCAGCATGCTGGCGGCAGAAAAAAACGCCTGTGCCAGGTGCGGAATGCCAACGGTAAACATGTGGTGCACCCACAATCCGAAACTGATGAAACCGGTGGTGATGAGCGACAGCACGATCCAGCGATAACCGACGATAGGCCGGCGCGCGAACACCGGCACCAGGGTGGAAACGATTCCGGCAGCCGGCAGAAAGATGATGTACACCTCGGGATGGCCGAACAGCCAGAACAGGTGCTGCCAGAGCACCGGGTCGCCGCCCCGGCTGACATCGAAAAACGGCATATCCGCCGCCCGTTCCAGTTCGAGCAGGATACTGCCCAGGATCAAGGGTGGAAAACCGAACACAATCATCAGCGCCATCACCAGAATTGCCCAGCAGAACAGCGGCATATGGTGCAGTGCCATGTTGGCTGTGCGGGTGCGCATAATGGACACCACCAGCTCCACGCCGGCCGCCA
>DATHUT010000061.1:0-3428 GCA_035462005.1 Gammaproteobacteria bacterium
CCTGACCGCCATCAGCATCCGCAACCACCTGCGTGAGCGCTATCGCAGCGCTTCCGACTGAACCGAAGCACATTCCGGATCCAAGACATGAACAGTGAGCAAACCGTCATGAACGAACAGTCCACCGAATCGCAACGCCCCGGCGTGGCCATCTCCGCCAGCCAGGCGCGCGGCGACATCGCCCTCAAGACCCTGTCACTGGCGGATGAGAAGACCAAGATCGCCGTACAGAATCTGAATCTCTATTACGGCAACGACCGGGCCCTGAACGACATCCACCTGGTGATCCCCGAAAAGCGGGTCACCGCCTTCATCGGCCCCTCCGGCTGCGGCAAGTCCACCCTGCTGCGCTGTTTCAACCGCATGAACGACCTGGTGGATATCTGCCGCATCGAGGGCCAGATCCTCATCGACGGCAAAGACATCTACGCACGCGGCGTGGACGTGGCCGAATTGCGCCGCAACGTGGGCATGGTGTTCCAGAAGCCGAACCCCTTCCCCAAGTCCATCTACGAGAACGTGGCCTATGGCCTGCGCCTGCAAGGGGTGAATTCGCGGCGCCTGCTGGACGAGGTGGTGGAACGTTCGCTGCGTTCTGCAGCCCTGTGGGACGAGGTCAAGGACCGCCTGCACGACAACGCCTTCGGCCTGTCCGGGGGCCAGCAACAGCGCCTGGTCATCGCCCGCGCCATCGCCATCGAACCGGAGGTGATCCTGCTGGATGAACCGGCCTCGGCCCTGGACCCCATCTCGACCCTGAAGATCGAGGAACTGATCAACGAACTCAAGGACCAGTACACCATCATCATCGTCACCCACAACATGCAGCAGGCGGCGCGTGTGTCCGACTACACCGCCTTCATGTACATGGGGGACCTGATCGAGTACGGCGACACGGATACCCTGTTCACCAACCCGAGCAAGAAGCAGACCGAGGATTACATCACCGGTCGCTATGGTTGACCAAACCGGGGACAGACCACGGTTTTCCAGCGGAACACCGTGGTCTGTCCCCAAAAACAGCCCCGCACCAGGCGGGGCTTTTTGTTCAGGCGGAGTGAACTAACTCACCACCATCACGTTCGAAGCCTGCAGGCCCTTGGGGCCACGCTCCACCTCGAACTGGACCTGCTGGCCCTCGACCAGGGAACGGAAGCCGTCCGCCTGAATAGCCGTGTGATGGACGAACACATCCTCCTGCCCGTCCGTCATTTCGATAAATCCAAATCCCTTGGAATCGTTAAACCACTTTACTGTTCCTGTTGCCATCTAACTCAACCCCTGTCGCGTGATTTGTTGTTGCGGAATTGTTATGCGAGCGGGTCTGGAGGGCGTTGAAGCCGCCCGTGACCCATCCCAACCTCTTGGGCAGGCTCAGTATAGACCCTGAACAGGACCGATACCAAGGCACTGGGGCGTCGCCCGCCAGGGCACGCCCAAACACCCAGCCGACACATGGAAACCGTCCTGCGCCCGTGCTGGTATAATCATCCCGGAACCGGCAGCGCCGATCCTCCTCATCAACCGCCAGGAACAGAACATGCCGTACTATATCTACGCGATTCAGCAGGGACCTACCGCGCTGGTCAAGCACCTGGAGCGAATCGAAACATTCGAGAAATTCAAGGACGCCAAGAACCGGGCGCGGGAGTTGCGTGCCACGACCACCCCGGAAGACAACCGGGTCATCAAGGTGATCTTCGCCGAATCGGAACTGGAAGCCGAGGAAAAGCTCCAGGAACACCGCGAGGCGCCCATCCTCAGGGAATGGGAAAAATAGGGCCCGACCCCGTCCGATGGACGAACAGGAATTCCGCTCCACCTACCACGCCGTCAACGGCCTGCGGTGTGTGTTCGAGAAATCCATCCTGAGCCGGCGCAGCCAGTGTTCCCGGTGCACCCGTTTCCACCTCGCGGACCGCGAAGGCGCCGCCTGTTCCTCGCCCGCCGCGCAGAATCGTTGTCTCGACCTGCTGATCCGTCTGCGGGAAAAGGCCATCTTCGCCCTGCGTATCACCCATATCGAAGGGGAGCTGCCCCACGCCAAGGAGATCCGCGTGCAGACCGGCGGCCTGCTTGGCCTGCAGCGGGCACTCACGCCTGACACCACCCCGGATACCATCGAGGACATCGACGCCCTGATCAGCGCCGTCCTGTTGCGCCACGGTGACCTGGAGTCCCTGCCCTACCCGGAGATCATGCAGGCGGTGGTCCGCTTCGAGGGACGGCCGCGCCGCAAGCGCCGCGACTGACCATGTGGTGGTCTGGTTGGCAAGCCCGGAGACATCGGTCAAACTAGACGTCTCGGGGGCAGCCCCGCTCACCTCGGGGCACGCAGGGTTCCACCATGGACCAAGAAGAAAACCTGGAAAGTCTGCACATCCGGCTTGCAGAGCTGCGCATGGAACACCGCGATCTGGACGAGATCATCAGCCAGTTGCACGCCAATCCCTACCAGAACCAGTTGCAGCTGCAGCGCCTGAAGAAACGCAAGCTGCGCCTGAAAGACATGATCAAACGTATCGAGAGTCTGCTCATCCCCGATATGGATGCCTGAGTACCCCCGTACGTCATCTGCCCGTCATCACACCGTCATAAAACCGCAACCGGGGCGCGTTCTAATGCATCCTGTAACCAGAGACGAATGACGAGGTATTCGATGGACGAACCCTACAGCACCGATTGGTGGCGCTGGAAACTCTACCGCCAGATCGCCGACTACCTGCACCAGCCCAGTGTGGCGGGACAGGCAGACGTACAGGCACTGTTGCAGGCCTACCGTGACCAGCAACTGTCGCAGCAACCCCAGCCCCCGCATCGGGATGAACATGAATGGGTCATGGACTGGCGCTAGAAAGGCGTAACCGATCATTCGCCCACGGGCTGGGCGCCTACCGGACGAACCAGGTGGGCAGCGGTCTTGGCGCGCGTGCGCGCCGCTTCCACCGTATCGGCCCAGGCCAGCGCCACCCCCATGCGCCGGCGCCGGAAGGATTCCGGCTTGCCGAACAGCCGTACCTCCACCTGCGGGTCCGCCAGGGCCTGTTCCAGTCCCTCGAAGGCAATCCCCGTCTCATCCAGGCCGCCGTAGATCACCGCGCTGGCGCCCGGGCTCGCCAAGGCCACGGACACCGGCAGGCCCAGGATGGCGCGGGCATGTAACTCGAATTCGTTCTGGCGCTGGGTAACCATGGTGACCATGCCCGTGTCATGGGGACGTGGACTCACCTCGCTGAACCAGACCTGATCACCACGCACGAACAGTTCCACCCCGAACAAGCCGCGCCCGCCGAGGCTGTCGGTGATGCGCCGGGCGACGTCCCGCGCCCGTTCCAGGGCCGTGGCGCTCATGGGCTGGGGTTGCCAGCTTTCCACATAGTCGCCCTGCTCCTGCACATGGCCGATGGGTGCGCAGAAGTGCGTCTCCA
>DATHUT010000062.1:0-13014 GCA_035462005.1 Gammaproteobacteria bacterium
TCGCCCATGATCATTTCCCTGCCCTTCAAGATCATGCTGTTCGTGCTCATCGACGGCTGGTCACTGGTGATGGGTACCCTGGCTACCAGCTTTTACGTATAGGGTAAGACTGTACATGGCTGAAGAAAATCTGCCACGGAGTTTTTTGTAGGAGCGGCCTTGGCCGCGAACCGGCATGCCATTCGCGGCCAAGGCCGCTCCTACACCAGTAATACAGGCATGCCCAATGGAGGCACCATGACACCGGAAACTGTAATCACCGTGGCGCAACAGGCGCTTTATGTCACTGCCCTGCTGGCCGCGCCCCTGCTATTGTCCGCGCTGGCCGTGGGCCTGGTCGTCGGCATGTTCCAGGCCGCTACCCAGATCAACGAAATGACGCTGACTTTCGTGCCCAAGCTGCTGATCGTGGGGCTCGTACTGATGATCGCGGGCCCCTGGCTGTTGAAGACCCTGATGGGCTTCACCCTGCGCTTGTTCGGCGAAATTCCCACCTTGATCGGCTGACGTTCGGTCGCGCAACGGAACGTATCATCGCCATGGTCTATACCACCGCCGAAATGATCCAATGGCTGAACAGCATGTTCTGGCCCTTCGTGCGCGTCACCGCCATGATGACGATCGCACCGATATTCGGCGGTAACCTGGTGCCGATGCGCATCAAGCTGGTGCTGGCACTGCTGATCACCTGGGTGATGCTGCCGCTGTTGCCGCCGGTACCCGCGGTGGAGCCCTTTTCCGCACTGAGCGTGCTCATCACCCTGCAGCAGATGATCATCGGCATGGCCATCGGCTTCGCCCTGCAACTGATCTTCGCTGCCCTGATCGTTGGCGGCCAGACCGTCGCCCTGGGCATGGGCCTGGGTTTCGCCTCCATGGTGGACCCCCAGAACGGCGTACAGGTACCGGTGATCGGACAGTACTACGTGGTGGTATCCACCCTGCTGTTCCTGGCCATGAACGGCCACCTGGCGCTGCTCGCCGTGCTCGCGGACAGCTTTCATTCCCTGCCCATCGGTGGCGAGGGCCTGGGACGCGAGACATTACTGGAGATCGCCCACTGGGGTACACGCCTGTTCGCCGGCGGGGTGTTGGTGGCGTTACCGGCGGTGTCCGCTATCCTGCTGACCAACCTGGCATTCGGCGTCGTGAGCCGTGCCGCTCCGCAGCTCAATATCTTTGGTGTCGGTTTTCCGATTACGCTGACCCTCGGCTTCGTGGTGTTGATGATCACCTTGCCGGGCCTGTTCCCGCAAATGAGCAACCTGATGACGGAAGCCTTGTTTTCCGTGCAGCAGTTTGGCCGGGGAGGACGCTGAATGGCTCAGCAGGATGACGGCCAGGAACGCACCGAAGAGGCGACCCCCAAACGGCTCGAGGACGCGCGCAAGAAGGGGCAGATCGCCCGCTCGCGGGAACTCAACACCATGGCCATGCTGTTGCTGGGTGCGCTCGGCCTGATGGGCATGGCTCCCTTCATGATCGGACGCATGGAGGCGCTGTTTCGTACCGGTTTGTCCTTGTCACGGGAAGCGGTCTTCGACCCCTGGGCCATGATCGACATCTTCAGTATTTCCATCATGCAGGGCATTGCCCTGGTGATGCCTTTCATGGTGCTGATGCTGGTGACGGCCCTCTTGGCGCCCATGGCACTGGGTGGCTGGTCCTTCAGTGTCGAGGCGATGGGACCCAAGTTCGACAAACTCAACCCACTCAAGGGGCTGAAGCGTATCTTCGCCCTGCGTGGCCTGGTTGAGTTGCTCAAGGCGCTGGCCAAGTTCCTGCTCATCGGTGGCGTGGGTGCCATGCTGCTGATACACAACATGCCCCATTTCAACGGCCTGGCCTATGAGTCCGTGCCCCAGGCCCTGGCCCATGCCGGGTCCATTCTGGGCTGGTCCTTCCTGATACTCAGCCTGTCCCTGATGGTGATTGCCGCCATCGACGTGCCTTTCCAGATCTGGGACCACGCCAAGAACCTGAAGATGACCCGTCAGGAAATCAAGGATGAGTACAAGACCACGGAAGGTAAGCCCGAGGTCAAGGCGCAGATCCGGCGCATGCAGCAGGAGCTGGCCCAGGGCCGCATGATGTCGGAAGTGCCCAAGGCCGACGTGGTCATCACCAATCCGACCCATTTCGCCGTGGCGTTGAAATACGATCCCAAGAACATGCGCGCGCCCCTGGTGGTGGCCAAGGGCGCCGATCTCATGGCCAGCCAGATCCGTACCGTGGCTACCGCCAACGGCGTGCCCCTGTTCGAGGCCCCGCCCCTGGCGCGTGCCATCTATTACAGCACCGATATCGACCGGGAGGTGCCAGCCGGTCTCTATCTGGCCGTGGCCCAGGTGCTGGCCTACGTCTACCAGCTGCGCACCGCGCGCCGCAAGGGTGGCTTCGAGCCCCACCGGCCCGTGGATCTGCCGATACCTGATGAGTTCTTCCAGGGGCCCACTACACCGGAAAGCGACCCGGCACCATGAATGCCATGTTATTGAACCTTGCATCGACAGGGTCTCATACCCCGCCGGCAGGACGCCGTGAATACGTCCCTGTAGGCTTGACGGCCGCACCCCTGCGGCCGACACCTGCCGGCGGGGTATGAGACCCTGTCGATGACCACTACGATCGCCTTGAGATAGGACTGAACCATGCAACTACCCGCAACCCTGCCTTCCTGGCGCGCCATCGGTAGCAGCGGCATCGGCGCGCCGCTGCTGGTGATCATGATGCTGAGCATGATCGTCATCCCCATGCCGGCACTGGGGCTGGACATGCTGTTCACCTTCAACATCGCCCTCTCGCTGGTGGTCCTGCTGGTGGTCATCTATGCCATGCGGCCATTGGACTTCGGGGTCTTTCCCACCGTGGTGCTGGTGGCCACCCTGTTGCGCCTGGCGCTCAATGTCGCCTCCACCCGCGTGGTGCTGCTGGAGGGGCATACCGGTACCGATGCCGCCGGTAAGGTGATCGAGGCCTTTGGCGAATTCGTGGTGGGCGGCAATTACGCCGTGGGTCTGGTGGTGTTCGCCATCCTGGTGATCATCAACTTCGTGGTGGTTACGAAGGGCGCGGGCCGTGTCTCGGAAGTCAGTGCGCGCTTCACTCTGGATGCCATGCCCGGCAAGCAGATGGCCATCGATGCCGATCTCAACGCCGGCCTGATCACCCAGGACGAGGCCCGGGCGCGTCGCGAGGATATCGCCCGCGAGGCTGACTTCTACGGGGCCATGGACGGTTCCAGCAAGTTCGTGCGCGGTGACGCCATCGCCGGCATCCTGATCCTGTTCATCAACATCATCGGCGGCCTGTCCATCGGCATGATCCAGCATGGGATGGATTTCACCAACGCGGTGCGGGTCTACACCCTGCTCACCATCGGGGACGGCTTGGTGGCACAGATTCCCTCACTGGTGCTGTCGTCCGCGACGGCCATCATCATCACCCGCGTGTCCAGCCGCCAGAAAATGGGCGAGCAGGTCCTCAGCCAGTTGTTCGGCAATCCCATGGTGCTGGGTGTGACCGGTGGCGTCATCGGCATGCTGGGCCTGATCCCCGGCATGCCCAACCTGGCCTTCATCACCCTGGGCGTCGCCGCCATGGCCGGTGGCTATTTCACCTATCAGCGCCAGCAGGCCGCCGCCCTGGAGCCGGTGGTGGAAGAGGCGCCAAGGGAAGACGCCACGGAGAAACCCAAGGATCTGTCCTGGGAGGATGTAGGGCCGGTAGACATCATCGGTCTGGAAGTGGGGTATCGGCTCATTCCGCTGGTCGACCGCAACCAGGGCGGGCAGATGATGGACCGCATCAAGGGTGTGCGTAAAAAGCTCTCCCAGGAACTGGGCTTCCTGGTGCAGCCGGTGCATATCCGCGACAACCTGGAACTGTCACCCAATGCCTACCGCATCCTGCTTATGGGCGTACCCGTGGGCGAGGCCGATGTGCATCCGGAAATGGACCTGGCCATCAATCCCGGCCGCGTGTTCGGCACCCTGCAGGGTATCACCACCAAGGACCCGGCCTTCGGTCTCGATGCGGTGTGGATAGAGGCCTCGCAGCGCGAGAATGCCCAGGCCATGGGCTACACGGTGGTGGATGCCAGTACCGTGGTGGCCACCCACCTGAGCCAGCTGCTGCAGGAGCATGCCCACGAACTCATCGGTCACGAGGAGGTGCAGCAGTTGCTGGACCTGCTGGCCAAGAACGCACCCAAGCTGGTGGAGGACCTGGTACCCGGCATCCTGCCCCTGGGCGTGGTGCTCAAGGTGCTGCAGAACCTGCTGGCCGAACGGGTGCCGGTGCGTGACATGCGCACCATTGCCGAAACCCTGGCCGAACACGGTCATCGGAGTCAAGATCCCGGCGTTCTTACCGCCGCGTGCCGAGTGTCTCTCGGCCGATCCATTGTTCAGCATATCAATGGGATGGGGCAGGAACTTCCGGTCATTACTCTGGAGCCGGCGCTGGAACAGATATTGCAACAGTCCCTGCAAGCCACCTCCGAGGGCGGCGCGGGCTTCGAGCCCGGCCTGGCGGAACGGATGCACAAGTCGCTGGCGGAAAGCGCGCAGCGGCAGGAGGCGATGGGGGCACCGGCCATCCTGCTGGTGTCGCCGGGCATCCGGCCCTGGTTGGCACGGTTGGTCCGCCACAGTATTCCAGACCTGCAGGTGCTGGCCTACGACGAGGTGCCGGACAACAAACAGATCAAGGTGGTGGCCAGCGTGGGTCAGGGTAATTCCTCCCTCGGCGGTCCCCGGAGATAGGGTCACGACATGAAGCCGAGTGAAGGGGCAAAGGGATGCGGCCAGGAACCAGGCGTGGGGTGCAGATATGAAGATTAAACGGTTCTTTGCCGCGGACATGCGTCAGGCGATCCGCAAGGTGCGCGAGGAGCAGGGCCCGGATGCGGTCATCCTCTCCAATCGCAAGGTGGATGGCGGCGTGGAAATCGTCTCCGCCGTGGATTACGACGAGGCCCTGATCAACAAGGCCCTCTACGAAAGTGCAACCAGCACCCCGGACCACACACCACCCGCCACCGCCAGGCCTGTCGCGGCACGCACGGAAGCAGAGGCGCCCGTCGCCGCGCGACCGGCACCGGCCGCGACCGGCACGCCGCGCGCGGGTATCCAGTGGGCCCAGGACCCAGCCCTGGTGGCGATGAAGGATGAAATCCGTGAATTGCGTGGACTGCTGGAGCACCAGCTGGCCCACCTTGCCTGGGGTGACATGAATCACAATCGTCCCCAGCAGCTGGAAGTGTTGCGTCGTCTTCATGCCCTGGGCATGAAGCCGGCCATGGCCCTGCATCTGGCGGAGCGCGTCAGCCATGGCAATGACCCGGAACAGGCCTGGCGCGCGGCGCTGGGACTGTTCGCCCAGTCCCTGCCCGTGACCAACGATGACATTCTCGAACGCGGTGGAATGGTGGCCCTGGTTGGCGCCACCGGTGTGGGCAAGACCACCACGGTGGCCAAGCTGGCGGCGCGCTTTGCCTTGCGGCATGGCCAGAAGCGGGTGGCCCTGGTGACCACCGACGGCTATCGCATCGGTGCCCATGAACAGCTGCTGACCTATGGCAAGATCCTCGGCGTGCCGGTACAGGTCGCGTCCGACCACGACCAGCTGGCCCAGACCCTGAAGAGCCTGATGGACAAGCACCTGGTGTTGATCGATACCGCGGGCATGAGTCAGCGTGATCTGCGCCTGACCGAGCAATTCAGCACCCTGGCCCACACCGGCCTGCCCATTCGCAGTTATCTGGTACTGTCCGCCACCGCCCAGCCGGCGGTGCAGGAAGAGACCGTGCGTGCCTTCCGGGGCATCGCCCTGGATGGTTGCATCCTCACCAAGGTGGACGAGACCGCCAGTCTTGGTGGGACCCTGTCGGTGATCAGTGAACAGCAATTACCCCTGGCCTACGTTGCCGATGGCCAGCGGGTTCCGGAAGACATGCAGCCGGCGCGGCCCCATGTCCTGGTGAACAAGGCGGCCGAGATGCTGGTGACGGATTGGTTCCCGGGTGACGCCGTACTGGCGGAACGGTTCGGGGGGGTAATGGCGAATGCTCATGTCTGAAATGAAGCTGGATCAGGCAGCAGGACTCCGTCGCATGGCTCAACCACACCCCGTACGTGTCATCGCCGTTACCAGCGGCAAAGGTGGCGTGGGCAAGACCAATGTGTCCGTCAATCTGTGCGTGTCGCTGGCCAACAGCGGTAAGCGCGTCATGCTCATGGATGCCGACCTGGGGCTGGCCAACGTGGATGTGATGCTGGGGTTGCACCCCCAGTACAACCTCACCCATGTGCTGGACGGCGAACGCACCCTGGAGGAGATCCTGGTGGAAGGGCCGGGCGGCATGAAGGTGGTTCCGGCCTCTTCGGGCACCAAGCGTCTCGCCGAGCTCAGCCCGATGGAGCATGCCGGACTGATCCGCGCCTTCAGTGAGCTCAGCCACGACATCGATACCCTGGTGATCGACACCGCGGCCGGAATCAGCGACAGCGTGGTGAGCTTCAGTCGCGCCGCCCAGGAAGTGCTGGTGGTGGTCTGCGACGAGCCGGCCTCCATCACCGACGCCTATGCACTGATCAAGCTGTTGAGTCGTGAATACGGCATCCAACATTTCCGGGTACTGGCCAATATGGCCCACAGCGCCCAGGAGGGAAGGGAATTGTATAACAAGATACTGCGGGTAACCGACCGCTACCTGGATGTTACCCTGGAGTTCATGGGCGCCATCCCCTACGACGATTATCTGCGCAAGGCCGTGCGCAAGCAGAAGGCGGTAGTGGAAGCCTTCCCGCGCAGCCGCTCGGCCATGGCCTTCAAGACCCTGGCGCAGAAAACCGAGAAATGGCCGATCCCCTCGGCCGCTGCAGGACATCTGGAGTTTTTCGTGGAACGTTTGATCCAATCCCGCAATAACGGAGCGGAGATGCTGTCATGAATGGAGCCGCCATGTACGCCGCCACACAGGACAATGCCAATGCCGATGCCATGGTGATGAAGCACGCACCACTGGTAAAACGTATTGCCTATCATTTGATGAGCCGCCTGCCACCCAGTGTCCAGGCCGATGACCTGATCCAGTCGGGCATGATCGGCCTGCTGGAAGCAGCCAAGAACTACGACGCCTCCCAGGGCGCCAGTTTCGAGACCTACGCCGGTATCCGTATTCGTGGTGCCATGCTCGACGAGATCCGCCGTACCGACTGGACGCCGCGTTCGGTGCACCGCAAGGCGCGCCAGGTGGCCGAGGCGGTGCGTGGTATCGAGAACGAGAAGGGTCGGGATGCCCGCGATAACGAGGTCGCCGAGGCCATGGGCATCAGCCTGGAGGAATATCACCGTATCCTTCAGGATGCCACCGGCTGCCGGGTGTTCAGCATCGACGAACCGGGCCATTCCGGCGACGAGGCGGATTACAGCCTTCAGGACCAGCCGAACGAGCCGTTAGATAGCCTGCAGAACCAGGGCTTCAAGGCGGCCCTGGCCGAGGCCATTGCGGGGCTGCCCGAACGGGAGCGCCTGGTGATGGCCATGTACTACGATGAAGAACTCAACCTGCGGGAAATCGGTGAGGTGCTCGGGGTCAGCGAATCCCGGGTCTGCCAGATCCATGGCCAGGCCCTGATCCGCCTGCGTGCCCGCATGGGGGAGTGGACCCAGGAATAGGGTCGGGCCCGGTTCGGTACAGCAAGCGAGGAGCAGTAGGAGGTCCCCTTGGACAAGAACATGAAGATCCTGATTGTGGATGATTTCTCCACGATGCGGCGCATTATCAAAAACCTGCTGCGGGATCTGGGTTTCAACAATACCCACGAAGCGGATGACGGCAACACCGGCTTGCCCATGCTGCAATCGGGCAATTTCGACTTCCTGGTAACCGACTGGAACATGCCCGGCATGACCGGCATCGAGTTGCTCAAGGCCGTGCGCGCCGATGCCAAGCTGGCGGATCTGCCGGTATTGATGGTGACGGCGGAATCCAAGCGTGACCAGATTATCGAGGCGGCCCAGGCGGGCGTGAACGGCTACATCGTCAAGCCCTTCACCGCCGCCACCCTCAAGGAAAAGATCGACAAGATCTTTGAACGCATCGCCGCGGCGGGGTAGGGGACAGCATGAGTGATCCCAAAGAGCTGTACCTGACCCAGGCCCGTGAACTGGTCGAGAACCTGGAATCCGGCAATGACGCCGAGGTGGAACGCCTGCTCGACCATCTTGGTCGTCGGCGCGAGGAACACCTGTTCCAGGAACTGGGCAAGATGACCCGCGAACTGCATGAGGCCCTGAACAATTTCCAACTGGACAATCGCATTACGGACATCACCGAGAGCGATATCCCCGATGCCAAGGAGCGGCTCAACTACGTCATCACCATGACGGAAGAGGCAGCCCACCGCACCCTTGGGTTGGTGGAGGAAGCACTGCCGATTTCCGATGTGCTGAAAGACAATGCCAATCGACTGCATGCCCAGTGGATGCGTTTTCGCAGTAAAGACATGAGCGTGGAGGAATTCCGCGAACTGAGTCGTGAACTGGATGGCTTCCTGAACCAGACCGTGGGTCATGCCGGCGACATCAATGGCAAGCTCAATGAAGTGATGATGGCCCAGGATTACCAGGATCTCACCGGCCAGATCATCCGCCGGGTGATCAATCTGGTGCAGGAAGTGGAAGACAAGCTGGTTGGCTTGATTCGCATCTCCGGCCAGGAGCGCCTATCCAGGCCCGCCGACGAGGATGCGGAAAAAGATCGCATGATGCGAGGTCTGGGACCGCAGGTGCCGGGAGGAGACAGTGTGGATGTGGTCTCCGGTCAGGATGATGTGGATGATCTGTTGTCCAGCCTGGGGTTTTGAGGTAGGAAACGATGTCACTGGATGCCGATGACGAAATTCTGCAGGACTTCCTGGTAGAGGCGGGGGAAATCCTCGAGCGCCTCAATGAGGAACTGGTGCAGTTGGAGCAGCGTCCGGATGACCTGGACATGCTCAATTCCGTGTTCCGCAGTTTCCATACCATCAAGGGCGGAGCCGGTTTTCTGGCCATCGATCCCCTGGTCAACGTCTGCCATCGCGCCGAGGACGTGTTCAACGTCCTGCGCCAGGGTGAACGGGGGGTGGACTCGGACCTGATGGATGCCGTTCTGCAGGTCCTGGACGTGGTGAATGGTATGTTTGCCGACATCCAGGCCGGCAACATGCCCGCGTCCGCCGACCCGGTTTTATTGAAGACCCTCGAGGCCCTGGCCGTGCCCGGCGGCGCGGCGCCGGCCACCCCTGCCGCACCGCCGCCGGCAGCCGCGATTCCGGCAGCGGAGTCAGCGGATGCCGCCGAGGCTGAATTCGAGCAGATGCTGGCGGCGGGCGCCGAACCGGCGCCGGCCAATGCCGGAAGCGATGACATCACCGAAGAGGAATTCGAGGCCCTGCTGGAGGAACTGCACGGGCCGGCCGGCGTGCCCAAGGCCGTCGTCACGGGCAATGCCGCGCCGTCCAGCGATGAGATCAGCGAGGATGAGTTCGACGCCCTGCTCGATGAATTGCATGGCCCCGGAAAGGGGCCCGGCGCAGCCACAGCCGCAGCAGCGCCAGCTGCACCAGCTCAGGCTCCCGGCGCTGCGAACGACAGCATTACGGAAGAGGAATTCGACGCGCTACTGGACCAGTTGCACGGTGCCGGAAAGGGTCCAGCCGCGACAACGGCTGCCGAGCCCACGGCCGTCACCAGCGCCTCAACCGCGGCGCCGGCGCCGGCGCCTCGTGCTGCGGCTGCCCCGACTGCCCCGTCCCAGGCACCCGCGCCGCAGGTGGAGACCTCCGTGCGTGTGGATACCAAGCGCCTCGATGACATCATGAACCTGGTGGGCGAACTGGTGTTGGCCCGTAACCGACTCGCCACGCTCAAGGCCACCATGGCCGACGAGGACATGGCCAAGGAGGTGGCCAACCTGGACGTGGTCACGGCGGACCTGCAGAACGCAGTAATGAAGACCCGCATGCAACCCATCAAGAAGGTGTTCGGACGTTTCCCGCGGGTAGTGCGCGATCTGGCCCGGAGCCTGAAAAAAGAGATCAATCTGGAGATGGTCGGAGAAGAAACCGACCTCGACAAGAACCTGGTGGAGGCGCTGGCCGATCCGCTGGTGCACCTAGTGCGCAATGCCGTGGACCATGGTATCGAAAGTCCCGAGGAACGCGTGGCCGCCGGCAAGCCCCGCGCCGGCACCGTGGTGCTGGCGGCGGAGCAGGAGGGTGATCATATTCTCTTGTCCATCGAGGACGACGGCAAGGGTATGGATCCCGCCGTGCTGCGTGCCAAGGCGGTGGAGAAGGGACTCATGGATGCCGAGGCCGCCGCGCGCCTGGATGACAAGGATGCCTTCAACCTGATTTTCGCGCCCGGCTTTTCCACCAAGACGGAAATTTCCGACGTTTCCGGCCGCGGCGTTGGCATGGATGTGGTGAAGACCCGCATCGGCCAACTCAATGGCACGGTGGAAATCGATTCCCAGAAGGGCAGGGGCAGCCGTCTGAGCATTCGCGTGCCGCTGACACTGGCGATCATGCCTACCCTTATGGTGGTGCTGGGCAAGCAGCCCTTCGCCTTGCCGCTGGGCAGTGTCAGTGAGATCTTCAACCTCGATATCAAACGTACCAATGTGGTGGACGGCCAGCTGGTGGTCATGGTGCGCGAGAAGGCGTTACCGCTGTTCTATCTGCGCAAGTGGCTGGTGCGTGATCACAAGTCACCCGAACCGGAAGGCCCGGGCCACGTGGTGGTGGTACACGTGGGAAATACCAAGGTCGGCTTCGTGGTGGAACAGCTCATTGGCCAGGAGGAAGTGGTCATTAAGCCCCTGGGCGCCCTGTTGCAGGGCCTGGCCGGCTTTGCCGGTGCCACCATCACCGGCGATGGCCGCATCGCACTCATACTGGATGTGCCGAGCCTGATGAAAGCCCATGCGCGGCATATGTAGGAATAAGGAAATCGTATGGTTGCGAAGGTCCTGGTGGTCGACGACTCCGCGTTTTTTCGCAAGCGCATCGTTGAGATTCTGGAGTCCGATCCCCACATCGAAGTAGTGGGCACGGCGGCGGATGGTCGTGAGGCGATTCGTCAGGTGTCCCTGCTCAAGCCCGACGTGGTGACCATGGATATCGAAATGCCGGTCATGGACGGCATTACCGCCGTGCGGCGCATCATGGCCATCCGGCCCACCCCGGTGCTGATGTTCTCCTCGCTGAGCTATGAGGGCGCCCAGGCTACCCTGGATGCCCTTGATGCCGGGGCCCTGGATTTTCTTCCCAAGCGTTTCGACGATATCACCCGTGACCGGGAACAGGCCAAGCGCATCCTGCGTGCGCGGGTGCGCCAGCTGGCGGCCCAGAAAATGGGCAAACCCGTGGTGGCGTCGCCTGCATCGGCCGCTGGTACGAGGTCAGTCCCCGCCGCGCCAATGCGTGCCCGTGGTGATGAAGTAGGACGCCTGGTCCAGGCACAATTGGTTGCCATTGCGAGTTCGACCGGTGGTCCCGTGGCCCTGCAACAGGTGCTCATCTCCTTGCCACAGGATTTCCCCTTGCCTATCCTGCTGGTGCAACATATGCCAGCCAGCTTTACCCCCGCCTTCGCCAACCGCCTGGACCAGCAATGCGCCATCAACGTCAAGGAAGCGGTGGACGGTGATGTGCTGCGTCCCGGCACCGCCTACCTCGCACCCGGCGGTCGCCAATTGAGCCTGCAACAGCGCACCGGCCAGGTGAAGGTTCACATCGAGGATGGCGATCCCGCCCTGCATTTCAAGCCTTGCGCCGATGTCACGTTCAATTCCGTGGCGGCGGTTTACGGTGGCAAGGTGCAGGCCGTCGTGCTTACCGGAATGGGTGCCGATGGCCGTGAAGGTGCGCGCACCCTGAAGAAGGCTGGCGCCTCGGTCTGGGCTCAGGACGAGGCGACCTGTGTCATCTACGGCATGCCCCAGGCGGTGGTGGAGGCGGGCATCGCAGATCAGGTATTGCCTCTGTCCGAGATCGGCCCCGCGCTGGCACGCGGAAAATAAGTCCCCTGTCGACTACTCGCTAACCTCCGGCAGGGTGCTGGCATAGGCCGCTGCCAGCAGGGAAAGCAGCCCCAACAGCAATACCACCGCCGCGGCACCCAGCCAGTCACCGAGCAGACCGATCAGACCGCCGAATAACATCATGACACCGATGGCGGTATTGGAAACCGCTACATAGGCGGCCCGGTTGCCGCCGTCGGCCATGTCCACCAGATACACCTTGCGGCCCAGCCGCACCCCGCCGTGCATGATGTTGAGAATCAGAAAAATGACCGCCAGGCCGATTTCACCCGTGGCCCAGTTCCATTCCAGTTCCACGGCCGCGTAGGTGAAGATCCCCAGCAGGCCGGCGCCGCTGGCGGCGCAGACCATCACTTGGCGGCTGGAGCGGTCGCTCATGTAGCCCCAGAAGGGCGCGGACAGACTGGTGGCCAGGCCATTGGCCACGATCAGCGCACCCAATCCCAGCAGGCCGGCTCCGGCCTGGGCCTGCGCCTGCGCCAGTAACACGTAGAAGGGCGGTGCCAGGGCGACGGCGAGCAGCAGGGAACGCGCCAGCACGAAACGACGAAATGGTGCATCCCGATACAGCAGGCCGAGCTGCCGGACGGCCACTCCCAGGGCGTTGCCGCCACCCTCGGTCGCACCCGGCTGTTCAAGGATGGTGGCAAAAAACAGCGCCGCGACCAGCCACAACAGGCCACCGGCGATCAGCAGTCCCGCGAATACCCGCATACCGCTGCCTTCCAGGTCGACCAGTCCCATCCACAGGCCGATAGCGAGCACGGCGATGCCGGACAGGCTCGCACTCCAGCCCATCAGGCGTCCACGGCGGCTTTTGGATATGGTCTTGCCGAGGACATCTTTGGCAGAAACGGAACACAGACCGCGCGCCAGGCTGAACACGATCAGCAGCAGCAGAATGGCACTGCCCGCGG
>DATHUT010000063.1:0-6293 GCA_035462005.1 Gammaproteobacteria bacterium
AATGTCGCGGCGGTGGGCCTGCAGGGCAAGGTCCATGTGGAAAATCGCGATGCCCGCGACCTGCGGGTCATGGCGCGCATGCAGGAGCACCCAGGCCTGGTGGTGGTCAATCCACCCTATGGCGAGCGCATCGGCCGCGACAGCGACCTGCCGCAGCTCTACTACGAGCTGGGACAGATGCTGCAGCGCGAGTTTCGCGACTGGCACGCCGCCCTGTTTACCGGCAACCCGCCCCTGGCCCGTAACCTGGGCATCCGCTCGCAGGAGACCTGGACCCTCTACAACGGCGCCATCGAGTGCAAGTTGCTCAACTACCGTTTGTCGGAAGACATGTTCCTCAACGTGCCGGAGCCCTCGCCAAGGGCGCGTTCACGGGAGCGCGACCTGGCCCCGGCCGCGCCAGGCACGCGTACTGCTGGCGCGGACATGTTCGCCAACCGCCTGCAGAAGAACCTGAAGAACCTGGGTCGCTGGGCACGCCAGCAGGGCGTGGATTGTTCTCGCCTCTATGACGCCGACCTGCCCGAATACGCCATCGCCCTCGATCTCTACCAGGGCGACCAGCTGTGGGCCCATGTGCAGGAATACGAGGCCCCCGCCACCATCGACCCGGACAAGGCCGATGCACGCCTGCGCGATGCTCTGGGGGTGATCCCGGAGGTGCTGGACATTCCGCCGGAACAGGTCTTCCTCAAGGTGCGCCAGCGCCAGAAGGGCAAGGCCCAGTACGAACGCAAGCAGGCCCACGGGGCCTTCTACCCGGTACGCGACGGTGCGGCGCGCTGCTGGGTGAATTTCACCGACTACCTGGATACCGGCCTGTTCCTCGATCACCGCCTTACCCGGCAGAGGATCGGCGAGTTGGCCAGGGACAAGCGCTTCCTCAACCTGTTCTGCTACACCGGCGTGGCCACGGTCCACGCCGCACTCGGTGGCGCCCGCTCCACGGTGTCCGTGGACATGTCCAGGACCTACCTGGACTGGGCGCGGCGCAACCTGCGTCTCAACGACTGTGCCGATGCCAAACATGAACTGGTGCAGGCCGACTGCCTGGCCTGGCTGGAAGAAGCGGCGCAACGGGCCTCGCCCTGGCAGGGTTTCGACCTCATCTTCCTCGATCCGCCGACCTTCTCCACCTCCAAGCGTATGGAACAGACCTGGGATGTGCAGCGCGACCATGTGCGGGTGATCCGTCAGGCCATGAAACTGCTGACGCCTGCTGGCGTGCTGCTGTTCTCCACCAACTTCCGCAAGTTCAAGCTGGACACCCAGAGCCTGGCGGATCTGGCCATCGAGGACATCAGCCGCCGGACGCTGCCACAGGATTTTTCCCGCAACCCCAGGATCCATCAGTGCTGGTTGCTGCGGGCGGGGAGGGATTTTCAGGTTGGTGTTACGGAACACGGAGAACGCAGAGACAAAGAGGACGCAGAGTAAAGAATGTTGATTTCATCATTGCCGTGGGATATCAATGAACCCAGATCCCCGTCATTCCGGCGCATGCCGGAATCCAGAATCCACATCCGCGTTGAATACATGGATACCGGCATGCGCCGGAATGACGGGAATATGATTCCTGCGTTACATCAGTGCCATTCATCTCCGTGTTCTCCTTATCTCTGCGTCCTCCGCGTTCCGCAGCGCAAAGGTAAAATCATGAGCCAGTCATGCTGAACGCCACCAACCTCGCCATCCGCCGCGGACCACACCAGCTGTTTCATGGTGCGAGCTTTACCATTCACCAGGGCAACAAGGTGGGCATCACCGGTGCCAACGGCACCGGCAAGTCGAGCCTGTTCGCCCTCATTCGTGGTGAACTGCAGGCCGACGAAGGCGAGCTGAGTCTTCCACCCAAGCTCGTCATCGCGCACGTGGCGCAGGAAACCCTGGCCAGCGAGCGCAGCGCACTGGACTATGTGCTGGATGGCGATGGCGAACTGCGTGCCCTGCAGGCAGCACTGGCCGAGGCCGAGGCGCAGGGCGATGGTCCGCGGCTGGCGCACCTGCATGCGGACCTGGAGCACATCGGCGCCTATACCGCCGAGTCCCGGGCCGCGCGGCTGCTGCATGGGCTGGGTTTCCAGCCGGAACAGTACCGGGCCGCGGTACAGACCTTCTCCGGCGGTTGGCGCATGCGCCTCAACCTGGCCCAGGCCCTCATGTGCCGTTCCGACCTGCTGCTGCTCGACGAGCCCACCAACCACCTGGATCTGGATGCCGTGCTGTGGCTGGAGGAATGGCTGCAGCGCTATCCCGGTACCCTGTTGCTGATTTCCCATGACCGCGACTTTCTCGATCGGGTGGTGAACCGTATCGCTCACATCGAGCGCGAGGGCATCGAGCTCTACACCGGCAACTACAGCGCCTTCGAAGTGCGCCGTGCCGAAAAGCTCGCCCAGCAGCAGGCGGCCCATGAAAAGCAGCAGCGCGAACGGGCGCACATCCAGGCATACGTGGATCGTTTCCGTGCCCAGGCCACCAAGGCGCGTCAGGCGCAGAGCCGTATCAAGGCGCTGGAACGCATGGAGGACATCGCCGAGGCCCATGTGGATTCGCCCTTCCATTTTTCCTTCCGCGCGCCACGCAAGCTGCCGAACCCGTTGCTGCGCCTGGAAGAGGCCGCCGTGGGTTATGGCGACCAGCCTCTGTTGCGCGGGATCAACCTGGGTCTTGCGCCCGGTGCCCGCATCGGCCTGCTGGGTCCCAACGGCGCCGGCAAGTCCACCCTCATCAAGATGCTGGCCGGGGAACTGGCACCGCGCACCGGCCAGCGCCTCCCGGCACAGGACCTGGACATCGGCTATTTCGCCCAGCACCAGCTGGAACAGCTCGATCCCCAGGCCACCCCCCTGCAGCACCTGCTACGCCTCGATCCCAGGGCCGGCGACCAGGATCTGCGTAATTACCTGGGCGGTTTCGGTTTCAATGGCGATCGCGCGGTAGAGGCGGTGGCCCCCTTCTCGGGTGGTGAGAAGGCGCGCCTGGTACTTGCGCTGCTGGTCTACCAGCGTCCCAATCTTCTGTTGCTCGACGAACCCACCAACCACCTGGACCTGGAGATGCGCCTGGCCCTGTCCCTGGCCCTGCAGGACTACCAGGGCGCCATGGTGATCGTCTCCCACGACCGCCACCTGCTGCGCACCGTTACCGACCAGTTCTATGTTGTACACCAGGGCGGCCTGGAGGCATTCGACGGTGACCTGGAGGATTACCGCCAGTACCTGGCGGCCCGTGAATCGGAAGAGGCCACGGGCAACGACGCATCCTCACCCGAGCACAGCGCCGCCGCCCGCAAGGACCGCCGCCGCGACGAGGCGGAGCAGCGCAAGCGCCTGCAGCCCCTGCGCAAAGAACTGCAGAAACTGGAGACGGAACTGGAACGCCTGAGTGATGCCAAGGCCCGGCTCGATGAACAACTGGCGGACACGGGGCTCTATGAGGAAGGGCAGAAGGAACGGCTCAAGACCCTGCTGCTGGAACAGGCCACACTGGAGCGCAGGCTGGCAGAAACGGAAGAGGCCTGGTTGGCTACCGGCGAGGCGCTGGAAATGGCCACACAAGAAGTCTGACAGGCAGGGTCGCAGCTTTTCCTTACTGCTCGTTTTTCCCTTTTTCCGGACTATAATCCGTTTCGACCGGAAGGCTGCCAGGTTCCGGTCACACTGCCCAGGAACCTCTGAACCCTTTAGTCATGACGGTGAATGCCGGCATCCATGTGGCTATGGCATGCACCGGAGCGACGGTAGTACAGAATCAGGGATTCCCTAACAATCGTCAGAATTCGGGGGAATTACAATGACCAAAAACTCACATTTTTCCTTGTGCGCCATGCTGCTGGGTAGCGGCCTGTCACTTGCCGGTCTGGCGTCGGGCGAGCCGGCTGCTTCACCCGACATGGTCAAGCACGGGCGCTATATCGCCCAGATCTCCGGCTGCAACGACTGCCATACCCCCGGGTATCTGATCCAGGATGGCAAGGTCCCGGAGCAGGTATGGCTTACCGGTGACCGCTTCGGCTGGCGCGGCCCCTGGGGCACCACCTACGGACCCAACCTGCGCCTGTATGTCCAGAACCTGACCGAGGACCAGTGGGTACAGGATGCCCGCAGCATGCGCCGCCGGCCGCCCATGCCCTGGTTCAACCTGAACGTGATGAGCGAGCATGACCTGCGTGCCTTGTACCAGTACATCGTTTCGCTGGGCGAGCCGGGCGAGCCCGCGCCCGCCTACCTGCCGCCGGACCAGGAACCGCCCATGCCCTATGCGAGCTTTCCTTCGCCACCGAAGGTGAATTGATGGGGGGAGGCGGGCGGTGAAGTTTTGGTACTCCCATCATTCCCGCGTAGGCGGGAATCCATTGGGTGTCAGCTTTCGCGGGTATGACGGGTTACTCCGGAAACACCCGCAAATAGAGCGCGAAACTGGCATACGCCATGACCGGCAACACCAGGGCCAGCAGGGGCAGTAGCAGGATCGACAACAGGATGGTGCCGGTCAGCAGCAGGCCCCAGGCGATGCTGACGAAAAAATTGCGCAGCACCAGGCTGACGCTG
Organism: Gammaproteobacteria bacterium; assembly: GCA_035462005.1. Classification (GTDB taxonomy): domain Bacteria; phylum Pseudomonadota; class Gammaproteobacteria; order DSM-19610; family DSM-19610; genus JAIVHA01. The sequence goes on from DATHUT010000063.1 coordinate 4,554, forward strand.
GCATGGACGGCCTGAATCAGGGTGGCGCGGCGCTGGTGAAGCAGCGGCACGGAAAACGCCGATACGGCGAACACGACGAAGGCCAGCACGGCGCCGGTGAGTGAACTCCACAGGGTGAAGGAAACCTTGTCTGCCTGGAGCTGGTTCAGCCATGGCAGCTGGCCGGTGGCGTCGAGCCCACCGATCATGAAACTGTACAGGATCGCCGCATCGGTGATCCAGATCATGAACAGGAAGGCGCACAGCAGGGCAACCGCCCACAGCCCCGCCGGCGCCTGGCGGAAGCCGCACAGGGCATCTCCGATGGAAGGCTGGCGGCCGCTGGCGACGGCCTCCGCGAGCCGGAAAAAACCGGCCAGCAGGATAGGGCCAAGCAGCATGAAACCACCGGCGAAGGGCAGGGCCATGGCGGAGACGCCAATGCGGTAAATGCCCCACAGCACCCCCATGCCGAGACTGGCGATGATCGTCCCGAGTACCAGGCTGAGGCCCGGAATGGCACGGAAGGTCGCCCAGCCGCTGCGCAGTGCCAGAACGATGTCGCCGATGGAGAAACGCCCTGTGGATCGGGGTATGGGTGACACGGGAATCTCCTACAGGTGCTGTCACATACCTGTGTCGGGTTCGATAAGGTCAGTCGATCCGGTTTCCGTTACTGGCTTACGTGTGCTGCCATCGCTCCAGTCCCTCACGCCAATCCTGCGCGAACTGTTCCAGGGATTCCACGAAATCGGCGTCTTGTCCCCTGCGGTTGATGCTGAGGTGAATGACGATGGCGTCGGGGTCGGGTGGTAAATCGGTGGTCAGGCTCCAGGTGACGCTATTGATGCAGTTCAGCAGGCTGAAGCGCACGCCGCCCTGGATGGGGGTACGCACCACATCGAACTCGCCCCAGACGCAATAGATGCGGCCCTGGTCACCCTCGCAATGCAACACCGAATCGATCGATCTGCACAGGTCGGGGAGGGAGGCGATACCCAGGGCAGCCTGGAGTTCTCTGGCCGTCAGCCGGCCCGGCAGGGAGGCGAAGAATTCCATGATGGCATTTCGTCAGTGTTTGTTTTCCGCTATCCGTAACGGGAAAAGCCCCGCGGTGCGGGGCTTTTCCCAAGTCCGACAAACTCCCAGGGTCAGTCGTCGCCGCCGAAGGCACCCAGCAGGTGCAGCAGGCTGGTGAACAGGTTGTAGATGCTGACGTACAGGGTCACCGTGGCCATGATGTAGTTGGTCTCGCCACCATTCACGATCTGGCTGGTCTGGTACAGGATCAGGCCGGACATCAGCAGGATGAACATGGTGGACACGGCCAGCGCCAGGCCGGGCATGTTGAAGAAGAACGCCGCCAGGCCAGCCAGGAAGGCCACCAGAATGCCGACCATCAGGAAGCCACCGAGGAAGCTGAAATCCTTGCGGGTAGTCAGGGCGTAGCCGGACAGGCCCAGGAAGATGGCGCCGGTGCCACCCATGGCGGCCATGACGATCTGCGAGCCGCCGGGGATGGACAGGTAGGCGCTGATGATGGGACCGAGGGTCAGGCCCATGAAGCCGGTCAGCGCGAACACGAACAGCACGCCCAGGCCGCTGTTGCGGAACTTGGCGGTCAGGAACAGCAGGCCGAAGTAACCCACCAGGGTGATGAGCAGGCCCGGGTGGGGCAGGTTGAGGGCAACGGACAACCCTGCCGTCGCCGCGCTGAACAGCAGGGTCATGGACAACAGGATATAGGTGTTGCGGATGACG
>DATHUT010000064.1:0-8022 GCA_035462005.1 Gammaproteobacteria bacterium
ACTTCGTGCAACGCAGTACCGACAGCAACAGCGACAGCTACTACAGTGTCTTCCGGGACCCGGCGCAGGCGGCCCGCAGTTGGGAAAAACAGCTTTCCAGCGAAGATATCGACCGGGTGTTGCGCATCACGCGTACCAGCCACGCCGGGGCCCTCTATGGTGGCTGAGTTCGTCCTGCTGCTGGCACTGGCCCTGCTGCTGGCCTGGGCTGCCCTGCTCTGGACCTGGCGCACCTCGCTGTGCCGTCACTGGAAAGAGCCGATGCTGCGCCACCCGGTACTCATTATCGAAAGTGATGACTGGGGACCAGGCCCATCGCTGCACGGCGAGCGGCTCACGGCCCTCGCCGATACCTTGGCGCGGCACCGGGACAGGGCGGACCACCCGGCCCTGATGACCCTGGGTCTGGTGCTGGCGGTGCCCGACAGTGCGGCCATGCGCGCGGGCAGTGGGGAGGATTACCGGCGTCTGGAGCTGGATGATGCGCGCTGCGCCGGTGTGCTGGCGGCCATGGAGCAGGGGGCAACCCGGGGCGTATTCGCCCTGCAGCTGCACGGCATGGAACATTACTGGCCGCCGGCGCTGTTGCGTGCCGCACGGGACGATGCGAGTCTGCGCTCCTGGTTGCTGGACCCGGAATTCCCCGCCTATGAAGACCTGCCGCCCCCTTTGCAAAGCCGCTGGGTGGATGGCGCGCAACTGCCTTCCGGTACCCTGGATGCCGACAGCATCGGTCGTGCCGTGCGCGAGGAAACGAAGGCCTTCCAGCGGATTTTCCAGTCCGCACCCCGGGTGGCGGTACCGCCCACCTTCATCTGGACCCGAACGGTGGAAACGGCCTGGATGGCAGCCGGGATCGAGGTGATCATCACCCCGGGACGGCGCTACACGGGTCGTGATGCGATGGGCCAACCCACTGGAGTGGAAGGCAGCATCCATAACGGCGAGTCGGCGGGCCCCATGGCGCTCTATCTTGTGCGGGATATCTATTTCGAACCCCTCAGGGGACACGCGCCGGCCAAGGTCCTGGCAGAGGCGCGGCGGCGTTTCCGATTGGGGCGGCCGGCGCTGCTGGAGACCCATCGCAGCAACTTCGTCGGGCCGAAAACGGATTTTGAGCACAGCCTGGCCCAGTTGGATACCCTGCTGGCCGATGCCCTGCGCGACTGGTCTGATCTGCGTTTTCTGAGTCCACGGGAGCTCGCCCGGCTGTACCGCGAGCGCCCCGTCGACTGGTGCGTGCACAGCCGGTGGGCGCGCCTGCATCTATGGCTTCGGCGCCTGGCCGCGCTGCCGCGCTTGCGCAAACTGGCCTGGCTGTCGGGCCTGGCCGTGCCGGCGGCCCTGCTGTGGTGGTTGAGCGCCGCGCCGGCGCGGCGGGCAGGAATACCCGCATGAAGCGGCGATACCTGGTCATCAGTGAACTGTTCCTGCCCACCAAGGGCGGCACGGCGGTGTGGTTCGACGAGGTCTATCGACGACTTGGCGATCGCGGCACCCATATCCTGACGGCCCGGGTGCCCGATTGCGAGGTCCATGATCGGGATCATGCCAACCAGGTACATCGCCTGCGCCTGTATCACTCGCGTTGGCTGCGGCCTTCCTCGCTGCCGATCTACAGCAAGCTGCTATTGAAGGGGCTGTGGCTCGGTCTGCGCCATCGCTTCGATGCCATCCATGCAGGCCGGGTGTTGCCCGAGGGTTGGGTGGGGGTGCATCTTGCCCGGCTTTTGCGCCTGCCCCTGGTGATCTATGCCCATGGTGAAGAGATCACCACCTGGCGGCGCTCGCCGCGACGCCTCAAGGCCATGGCTTACGCCTACCGACGCGCGGACCGGGTCATCGCCAACAGTGATTTCACCCGTGCACGCCTGCTGGAACTGGGTGTGGAGCCGACGCGTATCCACATCATTCATCCCGGTGTGGACCTGGGACGCTTCCATCCCGGCCATGAGACGGCGGACCTGCGCCAGGGGCTCGGGCTGGGAGCCGAACCGAAACTCATCCTGTCCGTGGGTCGCCTGAGCCGGCGCAAGGGTTTCGACCAGGTCATCCGCGCCCTGCCGGCGCTGCTGCGCGGCGGCCTGGATGTACACTATGTCATCATCGGCATCGGCGAGGATCGCGACTATTTGTGTAAGCTGGCGATGGAACAGGGCGTGTCCGAACGGGTGCATCTGCTCGGCCACGTGGAGCCGGGTGACCTGCCGCGCTGGTATTGCGCCGCTGCACTGTTCGCCATGCCCAACCGGGAGATCGACGGCGACACGGAGGGTTTCGGCATGGTGTTCGTGGAGGCGGCGGCCTGTGGCACGCCATCCCTGGCGGGCCAGGCGGGCGGCACCGGTGCGGCGGTACTGGACGGGGAAACCGGGCTGCGGGTGGATGGCGGAGACCCGCAAGCCGTCACCCGGGCCCTGGCCCGTATGCTCGGCGACGAGGACTTGCGCCAGCACCTGGCCGAGGCCGGGCGCATACGTGCCGAGCGCGAGCTGGCCTGGGAGCGGGTGGCGGAGAAAACCGCTGCCTTGTAGATGGGCAACCCGGTGAGACTCCCCATGTTGCGGACTTTCCTGCTGGCGCTGTTACTCCTGATCCCGCCACCCTCCTGGCCCGGCGGCAGTCCCGAGACCACGTTGCTGGTGGTCAATGCGGATTCGGCCATCTCCCTGGCGGTGGCCAATGAATACATCCGCTTGCGCGAACTCCCGGAACGGCAGGTACTCTGGCTGCGTCAACTCCCGGTGGGCGACACCCTCGACATCGAGGCCTTCCGCCGCCATATCCTCGATCCCATTCGCAACCATTTGATCAAGACCGGCCTGGGGGAAAGGATCGACCTCATCGCCTACTCGGCAGGCTTTCCCTATGGAGTGGATTTCAGCCACGATCTGCAACGGGCCGGTCGCGAACAGCACAAGCGCATCGGCAACGTGGGTTCGCTCACGGGGCTGACCTATTTCCTGCACCGGGTGGCGGCCATGGACATTGGTTATCTGCAGCCGCACGCCAACCAATATTTTCGACTGCCACGCAAGAATGAACGTGGTGACGGGATCGGCTTCGACCCCAGCCGTGCCTTCCACAGCCGCCATTCCTGGCGACAGGGACACCCGCGTGCAACGGGGTCGAGTTTCGATCGTTATTATCTTTCCGTCATGCTGGGATATGACGGTGTGCGCGGTAACAGCCTGCCGGAGATGCTCGCCTACCTCGACAGGGCCGCCAGTGCGGATGGTACAAATCCCGAGGGTACCGTTTACCTGATGGAAAACCGTAACATCCGCAGCCGCGTACGCCAGCCCCTGTTCCCCGTACTGGTGAAGGCCATGCGGGAGCGGGGGCGGGCGGTGGAGATCATCGCCCAGGGTCAGCGGGGCCAGGATGGTCGTATTCCCCATAACCGTACCGACATCATCGGCCTGGTGGCGGGCACGCGCCTGTTTGAATGGGAGGATTCCGGCAGCCGCATGCTGCCCGGGGCCATTGCCGAGTCCTTCACCAGTTATGGCGGGCATTTTTCCCATGCTGCGCAGACCAAGCTCAGTGAGTTTCTTCGTCACGGCGCGGCCGGTTCCAGTGGTGCCGTGCAGGAACCCTTCAGCTTCATCGAGAAATTTCCCGTGCCCCAATTGCACCGCTACTACGCCGACGGCAGTTCCCTCGCCGAGGCCTTCTACCAGAGCGTGGCTTCCCCTTACCAGTTGATCGTGGTGGGAGATCCCCTGGCGCGGCCCTTCGCCCGTTTTGCGGAGCTGGAGCTGGCGTCTCCGGATGTGACGCAGGACTGGCGGGGCGAGGTGTCTCTTCAGCCGATCACGCGTATGCCGCCCGGTGAAACCCTGGATCGGGTGGAGATATGGATCGATGGTGCGCCCTTCGGAGAGGCCGGTGTCGGGGAGACGGTGGCCCTGGATACCCGGACCCTGGCCGATGGCGCACATGAACTGCGCCTGGTGGCGGTGGCCGCCGGGCCTATCGAGACCCGTTCCTACCGGCGCTGGTTCGTGCGGGTGAACAACCGGGAACGGCAGGTTTCCCTGCAAGCGGATCGGCTACAGGTTCCCTATGGAGAAACCTTGCGACTATCCGGTCGGGCCGCCGGGGCGACCGGCATACGCCTGTACCAGGGCACGCGTGAGTTGGCAGAGGTCAGGGTGGAAGAGGGGCAGTGGCAAGTCGGTGTGCCGGTGAGCCGGCTGGGACAGGGAACGATCGGTCTGTGGGCCGAGGCGCATTATCCCGATGGCGCACGTGCACGCAGCATGCCCTTGTCCTTGCGCGTACTGCCGCCCTCAGTGCCTCCGGTGTCGGCCGGGGAATCCACGCCGGCCGGCCTGCAGGTCAGGGTGCGCCAGGCCGACGATACGGAGCATCGTCTCGTGCTGGAAGGCCTGGATGGTGGTATCGGTCCCAGGGAGTGGCGCAGCCTGCGTCCGGAAGTCAGTCAGTACCAGGGGCGGTTCGAAACCCGGGCGACGGGCTTGTATGAACTCGTGCTGGAAGCCGAGGGGGAGGTCAGCATGAGTATCGGGGGTGAGGTCCTGCTGGCTGAGACCCTGGGGAAGGAACGGGGGGGCGCCCGCATCGCCGTGCCGCTGGCACGTGGCTGGCACCCGTTCGAACTCCATGTCCGGGCCACGGCACCCACAGCCTTTCCCAGGGTCAGCCTGTCGGGTCCCGAGCCGGCCTTTCTCCTGGAAGGAGAGCGGGTGCGTCAGGCGTCTCCCGGACCCTGACGCGGCTTGATGCCCAGCAAGGGCAGCAGGCGTTGCAACTCGGTGCGCGCCAGGGACCGTGGCGTAAACCAGAGTATGGCGGCGTAGGCGAGCGAGGCGGCGCACAGCTGGGCGAGGATACCGATCCAGCCCGCCAGGTACAGGGGGCTGGCCGGCAGGCCCAGCAGTGACAGCGTGGCGAGCATGCCGAACAGTCCCAGCAGGGGTGCAACGATACCGGACAGGACCGGTGCCAGCGGGATGGCATGGTGGCGCACGGCCTTGGCGAGCAGGATCAGGAACTGTGTCGCCTGGATGCTGGCGATGCCGGCGGCCACCACGTACAGACCGTATTCCGCCAGGTAGATGGCAGTCCCGATCAACAGCAGGGCGCCGATGCCGAGGATCCAGATGAAGGCACGCATGCCGGACCCGGAGGTCAACAGGGTGCTGGAGGGCTGGCCGAAGGCGCGGAACAGGCTGGCGAGGGCGATGATCTGCAGTACCTGTCCGGCGGCTCGCCAGTGTTCCCCGTACAGGAACACGATCAGGACTTCACTGTACCAGGCCAACAGGGCCAGGACCGGCCAGGTCAGCGCGGCCATGAACACCACCGCCCGGGTGAACAGGTAGTGAATGGCCTCACGGTTGTCGCGTTCCTTGGCCATGGCGCGGAACAGGGGTTTATTCAGGGAGGCACTGGCCAGGTCCGTGGGCATGACGGCCAGGCTCTGGCCCTTGTTGAAGATACCCACTGGCGCCGGTCCCATCATCTTGCTGATGGCCAGGGTGATGCCCTTGTCAGAGAAGTGATACAGGATGTTGATGAAGGCGAAACCGGAGCCGGCGCGATAGAAGCCGCGCAGGGAATCCAGGTTCATGGCGGGCCGGGGTATCCAACGCGCCGCGATGCCATTCAGCAGGCTGTTGGTGGTGGAGCCGGCCAGACCGCCGAGCACCAGGCTCCATACCCCGAAACCCGCCAGTGCAAGCGTGATGGACACGGCGCTGGCGACTACCAGGCTCCACAGGGAATTGATGGCCAGTACCCGGAAGCGCATGTCCCGCTGCAGGCGGGTGCTGGCGGAGTTCCAGAAGGGGCGCACGAAAAAGCCGAGGGCGCTGACCTGGATGAGGTCGAGGTAACGGGGATCCGCCAGCCAGTCGCTCACCAACGGTGCTACCAGGAGATAAAACAGCAGGAACAGGGCAGTAGCGAACAACAGTTGTACGGAGAAACCGGTGTTCAGATCCGCCGGGGTACAGGTTTTCTGGCGTATCAGGGCCTGCATGATGCCACCGCCGCTGATCAGGCCGGCAATGCCGGTGAATACCTGCACAGTGGCAATCAGACCGAAATCTTCCGGCACCAGCAGGCGTGCCATGACGATACCGGTGGCGAATTGCAATACCCGCCCGCCCGTGCCCTGTAGAAAGGACCAGAGTACCCCCTGGCGCAGACTCATGGCGTACGGGATTCCGGAATCGTGATCATCGGTCCGTATCGGCTTCCTGCGCTTGCGTCCGCGTGATCACGACCATCGTTCCCTCCAGACAGGTGGAGAGTTCATCCAGTCTCCGCGCCAGGCTGTCGGCACTGGTAAAGGCGGCCTGAAAACAGGCCAGTACCTCGGGATGTTCTTCGGCGCGATCGGTAATGCCATCGCGATCCCGGTCCAGGTCGAACAGCATGTAACGGTTACTGTTCTCCATGGGCGTGCGCATGGCCATCCAGCGATCGGTGCGCATGGCCTTCTGGCGCGCGGCCTCGATGGCGGCCTGCCCCGCCTCGCCGATGGAGATGGTGCCGCTTTTTTTGTCAGGGACCTCCAGCAGTTCGAGCAGTGGCGGCGCTTTGCGGCGCCCTTCCTCCATGCCATGGATATGGGCCAGTAAGGCACCCGATTCATTGTAGGAGGCCAGGCGCAGATCCTGTTGCGGTTGTTCCAGGTAGGGCAGTAGCGATACGCCTTCAAAGGCTGGAGCGGTTTCCACCCCGGCCAGGTCGGCCAGGGTGGGCGCAAGATCGACGATACGCACCACACGCTCGATCGGCTCGGTACCTGGACGGCGCGGGTCCAGGATGACCAGTGGCACATGGCTACTGTAGTCATGCACCCCGACGATGTTGCCCTGGCCCCAGGTACCCCGCTCGAACAGGTCGGTGCCGTGGTCGCTGAAGATGACCAGGATGGTGTTGTCCGCAATGCCAAGCTTTTCGATATGTTCGACGACTCTGCGTACCTCGTCGTCGAAATGACGCACCGCGCCATCGTACAGGTCGACGATCTGCTGGACGTCGAAGGAATCTCGACCCTGCGCCTGGCGACGCGCGACCTCCTCGGGGCTGGTGACGCCGGTGATGGCGAATTTCGTGTCTCCTGAATAGTCACGGCCACTGAACAGCGTGTAGTAGGGGTATTCGCTGCCGAAGGGGGCGTGGGTAGTGGCCATGAACAACATCAGGAAGAAGGGTTGCCGGTTCGCCGCCAGGCGATTGAGCAGGCCGCGGGTATAACGACCTTTTTCGGTAGTCAAAGGTCTGCCGGCCATGTAATAGAGTTGTGGCACGAAGATGCGTCCAGCCTCGTTGCCCGTGAACAGGGAGACATACAGGCGCAGGTCCTTGGGGCCCTGGCGCAACAGGTACTTGAAGTTCCATTGGTCCGGGGATACCCGCAGTTCATCGAAACCGAACTCGATCTTGCCGATATCGCTGGCCGCCCAGTCACCCACGGCCGCGGTGTGATAACCCTGTTCCCCCAGCAGATGTACGAGAGAGGGCGATGCAAGACGTTTCTGGTCATCGCGTACGAAATTGTCACGGATGCCATGGGTATCGGGCCAGGTGCCGGTCAGGATGCTGGTGATGCTTGGGGCGGTACGGCCCACGGGGACGTAGGTCTGGGTGAAATAACTGCCCCGGGCCGCGAGGCTGTCGATGAAAGGGGTCAGCTCGCGCTCGTAACCGGCAACGCCGAGCCGGTCGGCGCGCAGGGTGTCCGAACCGATCATGACAATATTCGGGCGCGATGCGTCCGCCGTTGCCTGGTCCGCAGTGTACGGATCGGGCTCCGGGTGCCAATGCACCCAGAAAACCAGCAGACCGACGGCCAGGCCAACCAGACTCAGGGTGGCAGCCGGAGTCGTTTGGCCATGGCGCAGGTAACGGCGGATCAGTATCAGCAGGGCGACTGCGGTGAGCAGCAACAAGCTGATCTTGATGATGAGCAATGTGGCGGTATGGAGGTAGGGCCACAAGGTTACCAGTCGTGCCGGGGCATAACTCCAACTGGCCAGAATG
>DATHUT010000065.1:0-4062 GCA_035462005.1 Gammaproteobacteria bacterium
CGACCGTGGTTTGTGCGGCGGCCTGAACATCAACCTGTTCAAGAAGCTGCTCGTCAATATGAAGGGCTGGCGTGACAGCGGTTGGGAAACCGACCTGGCCGTGTTCGGCTCCAAGGGCAATCAGTACTTCAAGCGTATCGGCGGCCGCATCGTCGCACAGGCGACCCACCTGGGTGATACCCCTGGCCTCAATGATCTGATCGGGACCGTGAAGGTGATGCTGGATGCCTACGACGAAGGCCCCATCGACCGCCTCTATGTGTGTTACAACGATTTCGTCAACACCATGACCCAGCAGCCGAGCCTTACCCAGTTGCTGCCCATTCCGGCCGCCGAGGAAAAGGAACTGGAGCACCACTGGGACTACATCTACGAGCCGGAATCCAAACAGGTCATCGACGGGCTGCTGATGCGCTACGTGGAATCGCTGGTCTACCAGGGCATGGTGGAAAACCAGGCCTGTGTACAGGCGGCGCGCATGGTGGCCATGAAGTCCGCCTCCGACAACGCCGGCACCCTGATCGACGAGTTGCAGCTGGTCTACAACAAGGCGCGCCAGGCAGCGATCACCCAGGAGATTTCCGAAATCGTCTCGGGGGCCGCGGCGGTATAGGGCAGGATATGGTGTAGGAGCGGGCTTTGCCCGCGAACGGTTCGCGGCCAAGGCCGCTCCTACAGGTACAGGATTATTCGTAGGTTCGTGAGCCATGCAGTTGGACATGTTTTCCCAGGCTGGCGCAGAGCCCGTACAGAAAGATTCAGAGAGTAAAGAGGATTACACCATGAGCACGGGTAATATCGTTGAAGTCATCGGCGCCGTGGTTGACGTGGAATTTCCCCGCGAATCGGTACCAAAAATATACGATGCGCTGCGGGTGGACGACGCCAACCTGGTCCTGGAAGTGGAGCAACAGCTGGGCGATGGCGTGGTTCGCACCATTGCCATGGGTACCACCGACGGTCTCAAGCGTGGGCTGGGTGTAACCAATACCGGCGCACCCATCACCGTGCCGGTGGGCACGGCGACCCTGGGTCGTATCATGGACGTGCTCGGCAACCCGGTGGATGACGCCGGCCCCGTGAACGCTGACAAGTCTCTGCCCATCCATCGCGCGCCGCCCGCCTACGCGGATCAGGCCGCCAGCCTGGAAATCCTCGAAACCGGCATCAAGGTCATCGACCTGATCATGCCCATCGCGAAGGGTGGCAAGATCGGCCTGTTCGGTGGCGCCGGTGTGGGCAAGACCGTGACCCTGATGGAGTTGATCCGCAACATCGCCGTGGAACACTCGGGTTACTCGGTGTTCGCCGGTGTCGGTGAACGTACCCGCGAGGGCAACGACTTCTACCACGAAATGCGCGAAGGCGGCGTACTCGACAAGGTGGCCCTGGTCTACGGCCAGATGAACGAACCGCCGGGCAACCGCCTCCGTGTGGCCCTCACCGGCCTGACCATGGCGGAAAACTTCCGTGACGAAGGCCGTGACGTGCTGATGTTCATCGACAACATCTACCGTTACACCCTGGCCGGTACCGAGGTATCCGCACTGCTGGGCCGCATGCCTTCCGCGGTGGGTTACCAGCCGACCCTGGCCGAGGAAATGGGTGTGCTGCAGGAGCGCATCACCTCCACCAAGACCGGTTCCATCACCTCCTTCCAGGCCGTGTACGTGCCCGCGGATGACTTGACCGACCCGTCGCCCGCCACCACCTTCGCGCATCTGGATGCGACCCTGGTGCTGTCGCGCCAGATCGCCGAGCTGGGCATCTATCCCGCCGTGGATCCGCTCGATTCCACCTCCCGTCAGCTCGATCCGCTGGTGGTCGGCGCCGAGCACTACGACACCGCCCGCGCCGTGCAGGGTATCCTGCAGCGCTACAAGGAATTGCGTGACATCATCGCCATCCTTGGCATGGACGAACTGTCCGAGGAAGACAAGCAGGTGGTGGGCCGCGCGCGCCGCATCCAGCGCTTCCTGTCCCAGCCTTTCTTCGTGGCCGAGGTATTCACCGGCGCGCCCGGCAAGTACGTGTCCCTGAAGGACACCATTGCCGCATTCAAGGGCATCGTCAACGGCGAATATGATCACTTGCCGGAGCAGGCCTTCTACATGGTCGGCACCATCGACGAAGCCGTCGAGAAGGCGAAGAACCTCTAATCGGAGTACAGTATGGCCATGACTATGCACGTGGACATCGTCAGCGCCGAGGCGGAGATCTTCTCCGGCACCGCGACGATGGTGTTCGCTCCGGCGGAGATGGGCGAGCTGGGCATCGCGCCCCGCCACACCCAGCTGCTCACCCGGCTTAAGCCCGGTGAAGTGCGGGTGGTCGACGAAAAAGGCGAGGAGCAGAGCTTCTATGTCTCCGGCGGTATCCTGGAAGTACAGCCCCACGTGGTGACGGTCTTGTCCGACACCGCGTTGCGCGCCAAGGATCTCGACGAGGCGGCGGCCCTGCAGGCCAAGGAACAGGCGGAAAAACTCCTCGCCGACAACCAGTCCGATATCGACTACGCCAAGGCCCAGCTGGAACTGGCCGAGGCCGTGGCCCAGCTGCGCGCCATCCAGAAGATCCGCGACAAATCAGGACGCTGATGCTGCGCGATGCCGGAACTCGCGGGCAGGGCGAAAACTGAATTGATCAGGGGTTCCTCATATGTCTGACGCGGTGGTCGGCAAGCACAAGGTGGTTTCCATCGTCTACCAGATTCGCAATGAAGCCGGTGACATCATGGAACAGATCGATTATCCCGTCAGCTATGTTCATGGCGGGCCGAGCGACCTGATCGAAAAAGTCGAAAATGCCCTGGAAGGGGCGGCGGTGGGTGACAGTGTCGAGGTGGTGCTGGAACCCGACGAGGCCTTCGGTCCTCACGACCCCACCCTGACCTTCACCGACGACCTGGAAAACGTGCCGCCCCAGTTTCGTCACGTCGGCGCCGAGGTCGAGATGCAGAACGACCAGGGTGAGTCGCGCACCTTCACCGTGGCCAAGATCGAGAATGGCAAGCTGACGGTGGATGGCAACCACCCCATGGCCGGCAAGCAGGTCACCTTCACCGTTACGGTGAAGGAGATCCGCGATGCCACGGAAGCCGAAATCAAGCAGGGCGTCACGCCCATGGCCCAGCCGGTGCTGCACTAGGCCCTCCCGGCGACCCTATCATTTAACAACCCCACACCCTGATTCGGCCTTCCCCCTCCCCATGATATGATTCCCCGCACGGTGTGAAGATGGCGGGTTGGCCGCCGATAGCACCTAAAACAGAATCATGGGGGCCCGGGATGGGCATGGAAATCATCATACTCGCCGCTGGTCAGGGCACGCGCATGCGTTCCGCCCTGCCGAAGGTGCTGCACCCCCTGGGGGGCGCGCCACTCCTGCAGCACGTCATCAATACCGCCTGTGCCCTGCAAGCGGATGCCATCCATGTGGTCTATGGTCACGGCGGTGACCGAGTGCGCACCGTCCTCTCGGACACCCCGGTCCAGTGGGTGGAGCTGGCCGAGCAGCTGGGTACCGGCCATGCCGTGGCCCAGGCCCTGCCGGCCATCGCCGATAGCCAGACGGTCCTGATCCTGTACGGTGACGTACCGCTGATCAGCGCAGGCACCCTGGGCGCCCTGGCCGCACCGGCCATGCAGGGCGACCTGGGCATGCTTACCGCCTTGCTCGACAATCCCTTCGGCTACGGCCGTATTCTGCGCGACGACACCGGCCGGGTGACGGGCAGTGTCGAAGAGAAGGATGCCAGCGAGACCCAGCGCGAGATCCGTGAAGTGAACACCGGCTTCCTGGCCGCCAACGCCGGCCGCCTCAAGCAATGGGTGGACGGGCTCAGCACCGGCAATGCCCAGGGCGAATATTACCTGACCGATGTGATCGGACTGGCCGCCAACGAAGGTGTGGCCATTCATACCCTGCAGCCCGACTCACTGTTCGAGGTGCTGGGTGTCAATGACCGGGTACAGCTCGCAGCCCTGGAACGTCATTACCAGTTCCAGCAGGCCGAGGCCCTCATGCGTGCCGGCGTAACGGTGCGCGATCCCTCCCGCATCG
>DATHUT010000066.1:0-3542 GCA_035462005.1 Gammaproteobacteria bacterium
CCCCCATGACCGACACCACCCAGGTGGCGCCCCTGCGCCTGAAAAAACAGGAAGATCGTCGCCTGCGCGCCGGCCACCTGTGGATCTACAGCAACGAGGTGGACAGCGCCGCCACGCCCCTGGGCCAGTTCACCCCCGGCCAGCCGGTGGTCATCGAGGCGCATAACGGCAAGCCCATCGGCAGCGGGTATGTGAATCCCCATTCGCTGATCTGCGCGCGGCTGGTGAGCCGCGATCCGTCCCTGCGCCTGGACCGTTCCCTGCTGGTGCACCGCCTCAACGTGGCCCTGTCGCTGCGCGAGCGCCTGTTCGTCAATCCTTTTTACCGGCTGGTCTATGGCGAGGCCGACGGTCTGCCGGGCCTGGTGGTGGATCGCTACGGGGATGTGCTGGTGGCGCAATTCACCACCGCCGGCATGGAACTGGCGCGGACCGCCGTGCTGGAGGCCCTGGACAAGGTGCTGAAACCGCGTGCCGTGCTGTTGCGCAACGACGGCTCCACCCGTGAGCTGGAGGGACTGGAGTCCTACGTGGAGGCCATCGGCGAGGTGCCGGAGAGGGTCGGCCTGGAGGAGCATGGCGTGCGCTTCCAGGTACCGCTGCAGGGCGGGCAGAAGACCGGCTGGTTCTTTGATCAGCGCCGCAACCGGGAGCGGCTGGGCGATTATGTGCAGGGCAAGCGGGTGCTGGACGTGTTCAGCTATGTGGGCGCCTGGGGTGTCCAGGCGGCGGTGCGTGGCGCCAGCGGCGTGGTCTGCGTGGATGCCTCCCAGCCGGCCCTGGACCTGGCCCAGGCCGCCGCCCGTGACAATGGCGTGGCGGAACGGGTCGGTGTGATGCAGGGCGATGCCTTCGAAGTTTTGCGCGGTCTGCGCGAGGCGCGCGAGCGTTTCGATGTGGTGGTCGTCGATCCGCCGGCCTTCATCAAGCGCCGCAAGGACAGCAAGGCCGGTGAGCAGGCCTACCACCGCATCAACCAGCTGGCCATGCAGCTGCTGGAGCGGGACGGCATCCTGGTCAGCGCCTCCTGCTCCCATCACCTGTCCAGGGACGGCCTGCAGAAGATCCTGTTGCAGTCGGCGCGTCACCTGGACCGTGACCTGCAGCTACTGGAACGTGGCCACCAGGGTCCGGACCACCCCGTGCACCCGGCCATCCCGGAAACCGAATACCTGAAGGCGCTGTTCTGCCGGGTGTTGCCGGCGGGGTGAGTGTGCAGCCTGGTGGTTTCTTGAACTGGTATATTCAGACACGGAAGAACACGGAACAAAATCATTTCAATGTTGAATGGGACTGAGGTAAGCCCAGAGCCGCGTCATCCCGGCGAATGCCGGGATCCATGCATGAATACACCGCGGATGCGGGTTCTGGATCCCGGCCTGCGCCGGGATGACGAAAAAAATGGCCCTCTGCCTAAGTCAGTGCCATTCATCTTCGTGTTCTTCCGTGACCAAGAATGATTTTGCATGAGACACCACAAGCGGAAATGACAGCATGTTGACGTACCCCGATATCGATCCCGTTGCCCTGGGCCTGGGTCCCCTGCAGATCCACTGGTATGGCCTCATGTACCTCATCGGCTTTCTCGGTGGCTGGTGGCTGGGCCGGGTGCAGGCGGCGCGCCCGAACTCCGGCTGGCAGGTGGCGGAAATCGCCGACCTGCTGTTCTATGCGGCCCTGGGCGTGGTGCTGGGTGGCCGGGTGGGCTACATCCTGTTCTACAACCTGCCCCTATTCCTGGAACAGCCCTGGATCCTGTTCAAGGTCTGGCAGGGGGGCATGTCCTTCCACGGCGGCCTGCTCGGCGTGCTGCTGGCTATGTGGCTGTATGGACGCAAGACCGGGCGGCGGTTCTTCGCCGTGACCGACTTCATCGCACCCCTGATTCCCCTCGGCCTGGGCGCCGGGCGCATCGGCAATTTCATCAACGGCGAGTTGTGGGGGCGGCCCACGGACCTGCCCTGGGGCATGGTCTTCCCCTTCGTGGACGAGCAGGCGCGTCATCCCTCCATGCTCTACGAGGCCATCCTGGAGGGGCCGGTGCTGCTGGCCATCCTCTGGTTCTTCGCACGCAAGCCGCGGCCGGTGATGGCCGTGTCGGGCCTGTTCCTGCTCGGGTATGGCCTGTTCCGTTTCGGCGTGGAGTTCGTGCGCCTGCCCGATGCGCACATCGGCTACCTGGCCGGGGGCTGGCTGACCATGGGTCATATGCTGACCCTGCCCATGATCCTGTTCGGCCTGTTGTTGCTGGGGCTGGCGTATCGCAAGCAAGGAGAGAACAAGGCATGAAGCAGTACCTGGACCTGATGCGCCATGTGCGCGAGCATGGTGTGCGCAAGGAGGATCGTACCGGTACCGGCACCCTGAGCGTGTTCGGTTACCAGATGCGCTTCGACCTGGCGGAAGGCTTTCCCGTGGTCACTACCAAGAAGCTGCACCTGCGCTCCATCATCCACGAGCTGCTGTGGTTTCTGAGTGGTGACACCAACATCCGTTACCTGAAGGAGAACGGCGTCAGCATCTGGGATGAATGGGCCGACGCGCAGGGCAACCTCGGCCCGGTGTACGGTTCCCAGTGGCGTTCCTGGCCCACGGGCGACGGGCGCCGCATCGACCAGCTGAGCGAGGTGGTGGAACAGATCCGCACCAACCCCGATTCGCGCCGCCTCATCGTCAGCGCCTGGAACGTGGGCGAGATTGAGCACATGGCCCTGCCGCCCTGCCATGCCTTCTTCCAGTTCTACGTGGCCGAGGGGCGATTGTCCTGCCAGCTCTACCAGCGCAGTGCCGATATCTTCCTAGGCGTGCCCTTCAACATCGCCTCCTACGCCCTGCTGACACGCATGATCGCCCAGGTGACCGGGCTCGAGGCCGGCGAGTTCATCCATACCCTGGGCGATGCCCATCTTTATTCCAATCACCTCGAACAAACCGATCTGCAGCTCAGCCGTGAGCCACGCCCGTTGCCACAAATGCGCATCAACCCCGAGGTGAAAGACCTGTTTGCCTTCCGCTTCGAGGATTTCGAGCTGGTGGACTACGATCCCCATCCCCATATCAAGGCGCCGGTGGCGGTCTGATGGCCATCATCAGCTTCGTGGTGGCCATGGCGCGCAATGGTGTCATCGGCAAGGACAACCAGCTGCCCTGGCGGCTGCCGGCGGACCTCCGCCACTTCAAGGCGTTGACCATGGGCAAGCCGATCATCATGGGCCGCAAGACATACGATTCCATCGGCCGGCCCCTGCCGGGGCGCACGAATATCGTGGTGACTCGCGATCCTGCCTACCAGGCGGAAGGCTGCGTGGTGGCGCATTCCATCGAAGCGGGCCTGGCCGCAGCCGGGGATGCGGAGGAGGTGATGATCATTGGTGGCGCCGACTTCTACCGCCAGCTGCTATCGCGGGCAGACCGTATCTACCTCACCTTGATCGACGCGGAGGTCGAAGGCGATACCTGGTTCCCCGAACTGGATCCAACCCGCTGGCACGAACGCTCCCGGGAGGACCATGTCGCCGACGCGGATAATCGCTATCCCTACA
>DATHUT010000067.1:0-2550 GCA_035462005.1 Gammaproteobacteria bacterium
ACGGCTGCGCAAGCGCGTCGACACCTATTTCGATCCGCTGCCCTTCTACTACGAGCCGCTGGAGGCCCAGTACAGCGACAAGCACCGCTACCCGCTCAACGCGCTGACCCAGCGACCCATGGCCATGTACCACTCCTGGGACTCGCAGAATGCCTGGCTGCGGCAGATTCATACCTACAATTACCTGTACGTGAATGCCCAGACCGCCCAGGCGGCCGGCATTGCGGATGGCGGCTGGATGTGGGCCGAATCCCAGTGGGGCAAGGTGCGCTGCCTGTGCCGTTATTCGCAGGCGGTGGAGCCGGGTACGGTCTGGACCTGGAACGCCATCGGCAAGGCGGCCGGTGCCTGGGGCCTGACCCCGCAGGCCAACGAATCGCAACAGGGCTTCCTGCTCAACCACCTGATCTCGGAGGAACTGCCGGCTCACAGCGCCGGTGAGCACATCTCCAACTCCGATCCGGTGACGGGCCAGGCCGGCTGGTACGATGTGCGCGTGCGCATCTACCCGGCGGATGCCGAGGAACCGGAGGTGAGCTCGCCCCAGTTCGAACCGCTCCAGCAGGTACCGGGACAATCGAAGCGGCCCAGCTGGCTGGCCTGGTTCGCCGGTGGCAAGAAGGGGCATCGCTGAACCGGCTTGGCATCTTCCTGTAGGAGCGGGCTCTGCCCGCGAACATTCGCGGCCAAGCCCGCTCCTACAATGAAATTGGGCAACCATTGTGGCTGGCGCGCAAAACCGCAGAGCCACGGATACTGGAACCACACATGACACAACTAGCACTCGTTATAGACCTGAACGTCTGCGTCGGCTGCCACGCCTGCGTGACCAGTTGCAAGCAGTGGAACACCTCGGGACCCGCCGGCTACATGTCCGACGACAATCCCTATGACAAGGATCCCACCGGGACCTTCTTCAACCGCGTGCAGACCTTCGAGGTGGGCAACTATCCGAACACCGAGACGGTCCACTTTCCGAAGAGCTGCCTGCACTGCGAGGACCCGCCCTGCGTGCCCGTATGCCCCACCGGCGCCAGCTACAAGCGCGAGTCCGATGGCATCGTGCTGGTGGACTACGACAAATGCATCGGCTGCAAGTACTGCTCCTGGGCCTGCCCCTACGGCATGCGCGAGATCGACGAGCACCAGAAGGTGATGAAGAAGTGCACCCTGTGCGTGGACCGCATCTACGACACCAGCCTGCCGGAAGCGGAGCGCAAGCCTGCCTGTGTGATGGCCTGTCCCACCAATGCGCGCCTGTTCGGGGACGTACACGATCCGGAATCGGAGGTCTCGCTGGCCATACGCGAGCGCGGCGGCTACCCGCTGATGCCCGAATGGGGCACCAAGCCGGCCAACCACTACCTGCCGCGGCGCAAGACCCGCATCACCATCCACGAGGATGAGCTGATTCGCGCGGACAACCCGCTGAAGAAAGAACGCAAGCAGGCACCGCACACCATCGAGGGACCGACCCTCGACGACTCGACCATGTGGTAAAGAACCCCGCCGGTCACCCAAACGTGGCCGGCGCCCGATTCAGATCAGGAGCTCGACATGCATCCGGCATTTTCAGTCATCTTTCTTACCACCCTCAGCGGGGTTGGCCAGGGCCTGTTCCTGGCGTTGGTCACTGCCCAGTCATACGCGGCGGTGGGCTTCATCGAACTCGAGAATCCTTCCGCCTTCTTCGGCATCGGCAGCTTGATCGCGCTGTTGTTCCTGGGCGCAGGTCTGTTCGCTTCCTTTTTCCACCTGGGTCATCCGGAGCGGGCCTGGCGCTCGATTGCCCGCTGGCGCACCTCCTGGCTGTCCCGCGAGGTCATCGTCCTGCCACTGTTCATGGGTGTGGTATTCGTCTACGGCGTACTGCACTACTCTGGTTGGGATCCCAATGTGCTGGGTGTCAGCAACCCGCTGCAGGGCCAGCTCAGCCTGCTGGTGGGCCTGGTCGGCACGGTGATCTGTTTTGCCTTGTTCGTCTGCACCGCCATGATCTATGCCTGCATCAAGTTCCTGCAGGAATGGCACACGCCACTGACGGTGGCCAACTATATCCTGCTGGGCACCGCCTCCGGATTCACCCTGGCGACCGCCTACGCGGCGATCCAGGCACCCCACCTGACCACCCTGTACGCGATCTGGGCCGTCATCATCACCCTGGCGGCCCTGGTGACCCGGGTCTGGTCGCTGCTGCGCAACCGGCGTATCCAGTACAAATCCAGCCTGCGTACCGCCGTGGGCATTTCCCACAGCAATATCGTGCAGAAATCCCAGGGCTTCATGGCCGGCTCCTTCAATACCCGCGAGTTCTTCCACGGCGCGCCCCGGCAGGTATTCCTGGCCATCAAATGGGCCTTCCTGGTACTGGTATTCCCGGTGCCTCTGCTGCTGCTCGCGGCCGGCATGGGCAGCTCCGCCGTGGCGGTATTGATGGCCGCCTTCCTGGTGCAGTACGCCGGCCTGATCGCCGAGCGCTGGTTCTTCTTCGCCCAGGCGAACCACCCGCAGAACCTGTATTACCAGACGGTTGGCTGAGTAGTGCCTTAT
>DATHUT010000068.1:0-1785 GCA_035462005.1 Gammaproteobacteria bacterium
TACAGGTAATAGCCCGCCTCGCCGTGAAGCACCGTGTCCAGGCCCTCGGTTTCCTGATCTCCGGTCACGCGCACGCCAATGAAGACATCCACCAGCTTGAGGATGATCCAGGTCATCACACCGGCCCACACCAGCGTGGCCAGCACCCCGATGGCCTGAATCCCGAGCTGGGAGGCGATGGCCGCGGACAGGGTCTGGCCCTCGGCCAGCTCGCCATTGCCCCCCAGGGTGAAGGCGAACACTCCGACCGAAAGGGTACCGAGGATGCCGCCCACGCCATGCACGGGAAACACATCCAGGGAGTCATCGATATGGAAGCGGCGCTTGATGGCCTGGGTGGCGAAGTAACAGACCACGCCCGCCGTGAGGCCGATGATCAGGGCGCCGGCGGGGCCCACGCTGCCCGAGGCCGGGGTGATGGTGCCCAGCCCCGCCACCATGCCGGTGACGATACCCAGCACGCTCGGCTTGCGATAACGGATCCATTCCAGCGCCATCCAGGCCAGCGAACCGGCTGCTGCGCTGATGTGGGTCACCAGCATGGCCATGCCGGCATCCTGCCCGGCGGCCACGGCGCTACCGGCGTTGAAGCCGAACCAGCCCACCCACAGCATGCCGGCGCCCGCCACGGTCATGGTGAGGTTGTGGGGCGGCATGGGGGTTTCGGGGAAGCCCTTGCGCTTGCCAAGGTAGAGCGCCGCCACCAGCGCCGCCACCCCGGCATTGACGTGCACCACCGTGCCGCCGGCGAAATCGATCAGGCCCAGCTGCGCCAGCCAACCGCCGCCCCATACCCAGTAGCAGGTGGGCAGGTAGACCAGGATGATCCAGGCGATGGAGAACAACAGCATGGCGGAAAACTTCATGCGCTCGGCAAAACCGCCCACCACCAGTGCCGGTGTGATGATGACAAAGGTCATCTGGAACATGATCCAGAGGGTCTCGGGGATGGTGCCGGCCAGCGAGTCGCGCGTCACCCCCTGGAGAAACGCCCGGTCGAGGCTCCCCAGCCAGCTGCCGGGCTGGTCCCCGCCATGCAGCGCCAGGCTGTACCCGAAGATCACCCAGATCAGCGAGGCCACGCAAGCGATGGCAAAGCACTGCATCAATACCGACAGCACGTTCTTGGCCCGTACCAGGCCGGCGTAGAACAGGGCCAGGCCGGGCAGGGTCATGAACAGCACCAGGGCCGTGGCGGTGAGCATCCAGGCGGTGTCGCCCGTGTCCAACCCGCTGTCCGCCAGGGCCAGGCCCGGCAGCAATCCGGTCACAACGGCGAAGCCGAAGGTCTTTATGAGGGCCATGGTACGTTTCATCGACGTGCTCTCCTGTTGTGGTCTTCGGAACGCCCCGTTACGGGGCATCACTGGTGTGGATTCACCAAACTCCGCCCTTAGGGTCAGCCCCAAAGAGCAAGATTCGCACCACTTCGGCAAGCTTCATTAAATTCAGGCAACTACATGCCTCATGCCTGTGCATGCGCGGTGCCATGCGCACCATGAAAGGGCATTTCAGCGCCGACAGGCACCCATCTGGTGCGCGTCAGTTCATGAGGCAGGTAGCAAACCCGCCCGGCCACCGCAAGGCTTACCCGCCCCTGCCGCTTTGGGTAGACTTGCCGCCGATGTCCTCTCCCTCCACCACGCCGTCCCACACCCCCATGATGCAGCAGTACCTGCGCATCAAGGCCGCGCATCCGGATACGCTGCTGTTCTACCGCATGGGGGATTTCTACGAACTGTTCCACGAGGACGCGCGCCGCGCCGCGCAGCTCCTGGACATCAC
>DATHUT010000069.1:0-1603 GCA_035462005.1 Gammaproteobacteria bacterium
CGCCGCGTTGGTCGGTCCAAGCTTGGCCAGGGCGTACTCGAGCGTGGTGCGCAGCAGGCCCTCGATCTCCAGCCCCGGGTTCACGGCGGCGCGGATCTGCTCCACCGTGTCCATCAGGGCCGACAGACCCTCAAGGGCATAGTATTCGCACTGCATGGGGATCAGCACCCCATGCGCGGCGGTGAGGGCATTGATGGTGAGCATGTTCAGGGTCGGCGGGCAATCGATGAGGATGTAGTCGAAGCGGTCGCGCACCGACTCCAGGGCGTCGCGCAGCCGGGTCTCGCGGCCCTCCAGCTGCATCAGCTCCACCTCGGCGGCGGTGAGGTCGGCGTTGCTCGGGATCAGGTGGTAGCCCGCCTCGGTGGCCTGGACCATGATGGCCTCGGCGGGTGCATGACCCAGCAGGAGTTCGTAGGCGCTGAGCGCCACCTCGTGCTTGTCGACGCCGCTGCCCATGGTGGCGTTGCCTTGCGGGTCCAGGTCCACCAGCAGCACGCGGCGCCGGGTGCCGGCCAGGGAGGCTGCCAGATTGACGGAGGTGGTGGTCTTGCCCACGCCGCCCTTCTGGTTGGTAATGGCGATGATGCGACTCATGAGGCCTTCAGGATAACCAGATTCCGCTCCGCGTCCAGCCCCGGCACCTGCAGGGGAACGATTTCCGAGGCGAGACCGGCCTCCTTCAGGGCATCCATCTCCGCCAGGGGATAGACGCCCTTCATGGCCAGCAGGCGGCCACCGGGGGCCAGCAGCCGTTCCACCTGGGCATGCATCTCCGCCAGGGAGGAATAGGCACGGCTGACCACCACATCGAAGGGCTGGCCAGGCCGGTAGTCTTCCACCCGACTCTGTTCCACGGTGACATTGTCCAGGCCCAGTTCGGCGACGGCCTGGCGCACGAAACGGACCTTCTTGTTGTTGCTGTCCAGCAGCACGAATTGCGTTTCCGGGCAGGCGAGGCTCAGGGGGATACCGGGCAGGCCGGCGCCAGTGCCCACGTCCAGTACCCGCCGCGCCTCCAGGTGTGGCACCACCACCAGGGAATCGAGAATGTGGCGCACGATGATGTCATCGGGCTTGCGGACCGAGGTCAGGTTATACACCCGGTTCCATTTGATGAGCAGCTGCACGAACTGCAGCAGCTGTTCCTGCACCGTGTCGGAAAGGGGCAAATCGAGGGCCTGCAGACCGGCTTGCAGCCGTGCTTGGGGAGTCATATCTGCCATCCAGTGGTCCGGGGTGAGGTCATTCGCAACATGATTCAGGCGCCACTTTGGCCAACAACCCTTTCCGGGGACATGGCCTGCCGTGTGCCCTGTTTTTTCAGATGCACCAGCAGCAGCGAAATGGCGGCCGGGGTGACGCCGGGAATGCGCGCCGCCTGACCCAGGGTTTCGGGACGTACACGGCTGAACTTCTCGCGCACCTCGGCGGACAGGCCGCGTACCTGGGCGTAATCCAGATTCACCGGCAAGACCTGTTGTTCGTGGCGGCGTTGGCGCTCGATCTCCTGCTGCTGCCGTTCAATATAGCCGGCGTACTTGACCTGAACCTCCACCTGCTCGGCGACCCGGGGATCGGCGACGCCGGGGCCGATGCCGTC
>DATHUT010000070.1:0-7015 GCA_035462005.1 Gammaproteobacteria bacterium
CCGCGCAGGTCATAGAGGGCCGCCTGCAGGCCTTCCTCGATGGAGGGATGGTAGAAGGGCATGCGCAGCAGGTCGAAGACCGTGAGGCCACGCTGGATGGACCAGGCCAGCAGGTGTGCGAGGTTCTCGCCCTTGGGGGCGATCAGGCTGGCGCCCAGCAGGCGGCCATCCTCCTTGTCCGCATAGACGCGGATCATGCCCTTGTTCTTGACGATGATGAGGGCGCGGCCCAGGGGGCCGAGCTTGACTTCGCCGATGGCGATGCCTTCCGGGTCCAGATCGTTCCAGGCACTGCCCACCACGGCGATGTTGGGGTCGCAGAAGTTGATGGCCAGCGGTGTCTGGCGCTTGAATGCCAGCGGCCGTTCCTGCACGGCATTGTAGCCGGCAATGCGGCCCTCGGCACCGGCCTCGTGGAGGATGGCACGTTCGCCGGTGACATCGCCGGCGATGAACACCGGCAAGTCGCCCACCTGCATGCTGTGGGGATCGAAGGCCGGAAGCCCGCGTTCATCCAGGGGAACGCCGAGCGTCTCCAGGCCCAGGCCTGCCACATTGGGCCGACGTCCCATGGCCGCCAGCACCCGGTCCACCAGCACCGACTGATTCCCCGCCGTCACGCGCAGGCGGCCATCTTCTTCCTGGATGTCGGCGGCCTGGCCCAGCCAGAGCGGCAATTCCTTGCCGAGGATATCGACAGCCACCTGGCGCACCTCCGGGTCCTGCAGGCCGGCGATATGATCGAGCTGGTCGATACCGGTGACCTCCACTCCCATGCGCGCCAGCGTCTGGCCCATCTCCAGGCCGATGGTGCCGAGGCCGATGACCGCCAGGGAGGCAGGCAGCTCCTCCAGCTCGAACAGGTCGTCGGTGGTGAGGATGCGGTCGCCGAAGGCCTCCCAGGCCTTCGGCACAACGGGTCTTGAACCGGTGGCGATCACCACGGCCTTGGCGTGTACGCGGTCTTCACCCACCTGGAGTTCCGTGGGGGACAGGAAGCGGGCCTGTTCGGCGATGAATTCCTCGTCCATGTTGTCGGTGCTGTTGCTCAGCACCTTGTCCACGAATACATCGCGCAGGTCACGCACGTGCTCCAGGGCCTCCGGCCCGTTCAAGCTCAGCGTCTCGCCGCCCTCGATGCCCATGCGCGCGAACAGGCCGCGGCGGTGGAAATCCTCGCCCACCTGGATGGCGGCCTTGGAGGGCATGCAGCCGACCCGTGCGCAAGTGGTGCCCAGTTCGCCGCCGTCGATGAGCACATAGCGGTCCGTGGTCTGGCGTACCTGGGAAAGGGCGTAGAGACCGGCACTGCCGGCTCCGATGATGGCGACGTCGACGTGTTTATCCATGCACAGCACTCCAAATCAGGATTTGACGGCTGTCTTGTCCAGAACCGTCAGAGAGGAATTTGGTGCCATTCTACCGGTTTTGGCCGTGCGGTTCGCCCGAGGCCAGGCGGTGGGCCTGGCGGGTGGTTTCCGGGAGTCGATAGCGGGGGGCACAGCGCAGTACGAAATCGACCGCCGTGGCCAGGTTGATGCGGTGGCCGATGGAGACATACAGCGGCTGCACGGCCTGGCGGGTGCGCAGGACGGCGCCGATGACTTCCTCGCCGTCGAGCAGCGCCACGCAGGCGCCCCGCTCGGGCGGCAGTTCGCCGTGGCTGCCGATGAGGCGGGACTTGGCCACTCCGATGCTGGGCAGGTCCGTGAGCAGGCCCAGGTGGCAGGCGAGGCCGAAGCGGCGCGGGTGGGCCAGGCCCTGGCCGTCGCAGAGCAGCAGGTCCGGAAGGGTGGTGAGTGACGCCAGTGCACCCAGGATGGCGGGGACCTCGCGAAAGGAGAGATACCCGGGTACATAGGGGAAGCACGTGACCTCGCGGTGCACGGCCTGCGTGACCAGTCCCAGCTCCGGGAAACGCAGCACCGCCACGGCGGCGCGGGTGACCCGGCCTGCCTCCTCGAATCCCACGTCCACGCCGGCCACCAGTCGTACCGTTTCCGGCAGCCGGTTGCGGCGTTCCACCCCTGGTGCCTGGGCCTGTTGCAGCGCACGGGCCGCGACGATCGTGGTGGGCCAGTCCGCCAGGGACGGATGTTTCACGGCTGTAGGAGCGGGCTCTGCCCGCGAACCGCCGGGGTAACCGGCCAGTTGGTCAGAAAGGGCAGTTTCACGGCCCGTAGGAGCGGGCTCTGCCGCGAACCGATGGTGAATGGACCAGTCGTGCGGGGACGGTCACCGTCAGTCGGCCGGCGTACCCGTGGCGCGGCGGCTGCGCCCGAAATCCAGCATGCGCTGGGTGGCTTTCAGGGCCTTGACGCGCACGGCTTCGTCGACCTGGATCTCGTTGGCACCCGTTTCCAGCACCTCCACCAGGTTGCGCAGGCTGTTCATGGCCATCCAGGGGCAGTGGGCACAGGATACGCAGGTGGCACCGACCCCCATGGTGGGGGCCTCCAGGAAGGTCTTGTCCGGCGCCGCCTGACGCATCTTGTATAGGATGCCGTTGTCGGTTGCGACAATGAAGGTCTTGTGGGGCATCTCCCGCGCGGCCTGGATGATCTGGGTGGTGGAACCCACCCGGTCGGCCATGTCGATCACGGCCTCGGGGGATTCGGGGTGTACCAGCACCGCCGCCTCGGGGTGTTTCTCCTTGAGGCGCAACAGGGCGTCGGCGCGGAAGGCCTCATGCACGATGCAACCGCCGGGCCAGAGCAGCATGTCGGCGCCCGTCTCCTGCTGGATGTAGCGGCCCAGGTGGCGGTCCGGGGCCCAGAGGATCTTTTCGCCTTTTTCATGCAGGTGGCGCACCAGGTCCACGGCGATGCTGGAGGTCACCACCCAGTCGGCGCGCGCCTTCACCTCGGCGCTGGTGTTGGCGTAGACCACCACGGTACGCTCCGGGTGCTGGTCGCAGAAGGGGATGAACTGTTCCGCCGGGCAGCCCAGGTCCAGGGAGCATTCCGCCTTCAGGGTGGGCATGAGCACGCGCTTTTCCGGGTTGAGGATCTTGGCGGTCTCGCCCATGAAGCGCACACCGGCCACCACCAGGGTGGAGGCGGGGTGTTCGTTGCCGAAACGGGCCATGTCCAGGGAATCGGACACATAGCCGCCGGTCTCGTCGGCGATGGCCTGCAGATCCTCGTCGGTGTAGTAGTGGGCCACCAGCACGGCGTCTTTTTCCCGCAACAGGTCCTTGATGCGCGCGACCAGCTCTTCCCGTTCGCCCGGCGCATAGTCGGGGCGGGCGACGCTGCCGGGCAACGGCAGGGTCATGCCCTGCGTGGCCGGGAGGATGGGGGCGAGAAATTCCTGTGTCATGCACTGCTCCTGTCACCAGGCCGGGAGTCTCAACTCCGGAGTCCCGCGGCCGCTATCATGTTGTCAACGCGATCAATCGGTTGTCGATGCAACCCGGAAACCATGCAGGGAAGGATCCGGCGTGGAGCGGGTGAGGGAAACATAATCACTGTTTTATCAGAGATTTGCCAAATACTACCATGGGGCTGACAGAGCCGGGTTTCAATCCCCCTATTGGGGTGGACCGAGACTTCGACCACCAGGCAGGGCTGCGCGCAAGGGAGGGCATTCAATGCATGAGGAGACGGTAGCTTTCCCGGATGATCAGGGGCTTATGGTGATGTTGGTGGATGACCAGGCCATTGTGGCCGAGCGCATTCGCCGCGATCTGCTGGATTCGCCACAGATGGACTTCCACTACTGCCAGGATCCCCACGAGGCCCTGGCGGTGGCCTGCGCGATCCGTCCCACAGTGATCCTGCTGGACCTGCTCATGCCCGGCGTGAATGGTCTGGATGTGGTACGCGCCTTCCGGGGTAATGCTTGTACCCAACATGTTCCCATTATCGAGGTGTCCACCAAGGAAGATCCGCACGTAAAGGCCGAGGCCTTTGCCGCCGGGGCCAATGATTACATCATCAAGCTGCCGGACCGTGAGGAACTCAACGCCCGGATTCTCTACCATTCCCGCGCCTACCTGGCCCGCGTGCAGCGTGACGAGGCCTACCGTGCCTTGCGGGAAAGCCAGCGCGAGCTGGAACAGAAAAATTTCGAATTGCTGCGCATGTCCAATATCGACGGCCTTACCGAGGTGGCCAACCGACGGCGTTTCGACGAGCTGATCCAGGAGGCCTGGGCCCATTCCCGGCGTACCCGCAGTCCGCTGGCGCTGGTGATGTTGGACATCGACTGTTTCAAGCCCTTCAACGACCACTACGGGCACCTGGCGGGGGATGACTGCCTCAAGCGGGTTGCGCAGACCCTGCAGCAGGAGTTGCCGCGCCTGACCGATACCCTGGCACGCTACGGAGGCGAGGAGTTCGTGGTGGTGCTGTCGGCCACGGACCTGGAGGGTGCCCGTCGGGTGGCGGAGCGCCTGCGCCAGGCCGTGGAGGTCATGCGCATCCCCCATGCCTGTTCCGAGGCGGGTGACGTGGTGACCATCAGCCTGGGGGTGGCGGCCACGTACGCGTCTGCGTCCTGCCAACCCCAGTCGCTGGTGGCGGCAGCGGACAAGATGCTCTACCAGGCCAAGCACCGCGGCCGCAACCAGGTGTCCGGCATCGACTGTATTCTTTCCTCCGAGGCGGCATCCTGAGCCCATTTTCTCGGCCGGTTTTCTTGCGCGGGCGATTGCAGTAGTCTTGGCCCATTCCCCAGGCTGTTACGCCCAACGAACGCAAGGAAATCATCATGGCAAACGAAGGCTATCACGAACCGCTCGACGAACTGTCCGAGGATACTCGCGACATGCACCGGGCCATCAGCTCCCTGATGGAGGAACTCGAAGCGGTGGACTGGTACAACCAGCGGGTTGATGCCTGCAAGGACGCCGAACTGAAGGCCATTCTTGCCCATAACCGCGACGAGGAGAAGGAACATGCGGCCATGGTGCTGGAATGGATCCGCCGCCACGATTCGCACTTCGATTCCCAGCTGAAGGATTACCTGTTCACTGAAAAAACCATCGCCCACGAGTAAATCCGCTATCGATCGAAATCCCCGTTGCTGACGATCGATTTTATTCGTTTTACCTGACCTGCCTGTTCGGGTATGAATCGCGCCCATGATATTCACCCATGGGGTTTCCCGACGATATGCACGCAAGTGAAGAAAACTACGATGACGATGTCGGCACGCTGGTGCTGCAGGACGAGGCGGATGCCCGCGCTACCGACTTTGCCGGTGGCACTGAACCCGTGGACCGCAAGGACTATGGCTATCGCATGAAGGCGCGCCGGCGCCTCGAGCAACTCCGGGAGGAACGGGAGCTGGCCCGGCTGTTGCGCACCGGCTTTGATCAATAGGTCCTGCCGAACGGCAGGGAGTCGATTACCTGTTCTATCACGTCCCCCCGGTCCGTGGGTCGGGCATACACCGCATACGTCTCCTTGCGGATGATGGGCGTATCCTCCACCGGAAACAGTCGCCGACCCAATTCCCCCCGCACCATGGGTTCGGGGAGGTAGGCGGCACCCCCGTTCTCCAGGATATAGCCCAGGGCCAGTCGTCCCACGCTTACCCGCAGTCGCGGGGCGGGCAGGTCGGGGAATCTGCGGGCATGCAGGCCGGCGAAAGAAGTCCCCCAGTCCACCAAAACATAGCCCGTGCGCAAGGCCTCGTGGCTGGTCTGGCCGGCCTGGGTCGAGACCAGAACCAGGGGTAATGGGGCCAGCTCCCGCAACTGGAAGCGAGCGGTCTCCGGTGGATCGAACAACAGGGCGAGGTCCAGGGTGCCTTCCTGTAGCTGGCGTAGCAGGGAGTCCGTATCACCCGCGTCCGCCCGCAGGGCCAGCTCGGGCAGCAGGGACGGCAGTTGCCGCAGCCAGTCCTCGAGGAAGGCATCCCAGAGGCTGGGCAGGGCGGCAATGGCCAGCAGCGACTGCATGCCTTCCGGAACGGAAATCTCCTGTTGGGCGCGGTTCCAGGTGTTGATCATGTTCTCGGCGAAGGCCAGGAACTTGCGTCCCGCCGGGGTCAGTTCGATATGCTTGCGCTGGCGGATGAACAGGTGGGTACCCAGTTCCTCCTCCAGCTGGCGAATTCGGGCGCTCACCGTGGACTGGCTCAGGAACAGGTTGGCGGCCGCACGGCCGAAATGGCGGGTGCGTTGCACTTCCAGGAACGCTTTGAGTAATCCTGTATCCATTGCCCTTTTCCCTGATGTCCCGCCCGTAGGAACGGCCTCTGGCCGTGAACCGTTCCAGGCAGACAACATGGGTACTGGCGCCAGCCTGGCGACCGGCATCCCGGTACGGGACACGCTGTGAATACATCCCTGTACGCTCGACGGCCGCATCCCTGCGGCCGACGGTCCCGTACCGGGATGCCGGCCCCCAGGCCACCAGGCTCTGCCGGTTCGCGGCCAGAGGCCGCTCCTACGGGCAGCACATTTGTCTGGCCCTCTGGATGATCTGATATCCTATAACAGACCCTATTATGGATCGAAAATATTGGTCATGAAAGCGTGTACGGATTCACCTGGCGACCGTGCTACGTTCCCTCATCTCCCGCCGGCAGGACCCAGGCAGCCATTATGATCAGACAGGCCACCCCCGAGGACATCAGGTCGCTGTTGCGTCTGGAGGAGGAATGCTTCAGCGTCGATCGGCTTTCCCAGCGCTCCTTTCGCTACCTGCTCACCAAGGCCAACGCCGTCACCTTCGTGGATGAACGGGATGGGGAGATTGCCGGCTATGTCATGCTGCTGTTCAATGCCGGCACCTCGCTGGCGCGCCTGTACTCCATCGCGGTGTCGCCGCGGTTTCGTGGGCGCGACATCGGCAAGGCCCTGGTGGCGGCGGCCGAGGAAGCGGCACGGGAGCGGGACAGCGTGTATATCCGGCTCGAGGTGCGCAAGGACAATGCCGCTTCCATCGCCCTGTTTGAGCAGGCCGGCTACCGGCGCTTCGGGGAATATGACGACTATTACGAAGATCACATGGACGCCTATCGCTATGAAAGGCGCCTGGTCAGCAATCTCAATTCTGACCTG
>DATHUT010000071.1:0-1990 GCA_035462005.1 Gammaproteobacteria bacterium
GCAAAACCCCGGCGAATCCGTCCCTTGCGTGAGGCACGATCCGGGAACGGGGCAGCACCCTTCCCGACCGCCGTCTGGCCGCTCCTACAGGCCCCGCAGCACCACCAGCGGACTCTGGCGCACTACCCGCCGTGTCGCCCAGACCCCGGCCACGCCCACCAGCAGGGCGCCACCCAGCGGCAGTGACCACCACAGCCACCACTGCGCGCCATAGGCAAGATCGAACACCCGTGCGTAGAGCAGGCGCGCCACCAGTTCCGTCCCCAGCGCCGCCAGCAGGCCGGCGAGCAGGCCGAGCAGACCGAACTCAGCCACGTGGCCCGTGCGCAGCTGGCGGCGGCTGGCGCCCAGGGTGCGCAGCAGGGCACCTTCGTGCAGGCGCGCATCGAGGCTGGCCTGCAGGGCGGCATACAGCACGGCAAAACCGGCCAGCAGCACGAACACCAGCACGAACTCCACCGCCAGCGTCACCTGGCGCAGGATGACACGCACCTGGCTGAGGATACGGTCGAGGTCGATGACCGTCACCGCCGGGAACTCACGCAACAATACCGCCAGTTCTCCCTTGCGTTGCTCGGGCAGGTAAAAGCTGGTCATGTAGGTGGCGGGCTGGTCGTCCAGCAGGCCCGGCGGAAAGATCATGAAGAAGTTCGGCTGGAAGGAATCCCAGCGCAGGCTGCGCAGACTGGTGACGGTGACGCTCAGGCTGTCGGCCCCGAAGGAAAAACGCAGGTCATCGCCGAGCCCGATACCAAGCCGTTCCGCCAATCCCGCCTCCATGGATACCACCGCCTCGCCCTCGGTGTCCGCCGGCCACCAGTGCCCTTCGGTGAGCCGATTGCCGGGCGGCAGTTGCCGGCTCCAGGTCAGGTTCAGTTCGCGGTTGATGGCGCCGGGGGTCTCCTCGCCTTCCGCCACCCGATTGGCCGGGGGCTCGCCCTCAACGGCCGCCAGGCGGCCGCGCACCAGGGGATAAAGGCCACTGTCCTGGATGTCACGCACGCGCAGGAAGTCCTGGAATCCCTCCAGCTGTTCCGGCAACACGTTCACCACGAAGTGATTGGGGGTCTCGGCCGGCAACTGTTGCTGCCAGTCATCCAGTAAATCACCGCGCACCAGGGCGATCAGCGCCATGGCCATGAAGGTGAGGCCGAAGGCCAAGATCTGGCTGACGCTGAGCAAAGGCTGGCGCCACAAATGCTGGAAACCCTGGCGCCAGGTGGCCCCCAGGCCGGGACGCAGCAGGCGGCTGGTGCGCAAGAGCAGCCAGGCCGGCAGCGCCAGCAGGGCCAGGGCCGCCAGGGTGCCGCCGATCAGGCCAAGGGTGAGGGCAGCGCTGCCCGTATAGCGCCACATCAGCAAGGCCATGGCGCCAACCGCAGTGCCATAAACCAGCCAGCCACTCAAGGGCATGGGGGTCAGATCGCGGCGCAGCACCCGCAACGCCGGCACCTGGCGCAGGCGCAGCACCGGCGGCAAGGCGAAGCCCGCCAGCACGATCAGGCCGGTCAGCAGACCGAGCAGTACCGGCAGCGGACCCGGAGCCGGCAGTTTCCCGGGCAGCAGCTCACGCAGCAGATACAACAGGCCACCCTGCGCGAAGTAACCAAGCAGGATGCCGAGGGCGGATCCCAGCAACGCCAGCACCAGCAGCTGGGGCAGGAACAGGGCGAGGATGTCGCGCTGCGCGGCCCCCAGGCAGCGCAGCATGGCGCTGACATCGAAGTGCCGTTCCGCATAACGGCGCGCGCCCATGGCGATGGCCACGCCGGCCAGCAGCACCGCCACCAGGCTGGCCAGGCCCAGGTACTGTTCGGCGCGTTCCAGCGCGCCCCCCACGGTGGGCTGGCCGCCGCGCACGTCCACCAGGCTCTGACCTGGATCCAGCTGTGGCTCCAGCCAGTCGCGAAAGCCGGCCAGGGCCGCTGTCTCACCGGCGAAGAAATCCTGGTAGGCGACCCGGCTGCCGGGCTGCAACACGCCGGCCCGC
>DATHUT010000072.1:0-2112 GCA_035462005.1 Gammaproteobacteria bacterium
TGAGACAGGGGAAGCCCATGGGGATGATGAAAGCGGTTTACGGAATGCTGCTGGCCAGTAGTCTGGTCCTGGCGCTCGCGGCCTGTTCGATACTGCCGCGCAACGAGCCGGTGGTGATCGACCGTTATACCCTGGAGACGACCGCCTGGCCGACGCGGGAAGCGGGCTTGGGCGCACCGGTCTTGCTGGTCACCCGCCCACTCGCACGTGTCGAGCTGGATACCCCACGCATGGCTTACCGTAAACAGGACTACCAGCTGCGTTATTTCGCACGCAGCCGCTGGGCCGATATCCCGGCGCAGCTGCTGCTGCCGGGACTGGTGGAGGCGCTGGAGGCCAGCGGGCATTTCGGGGCGGTGGTGCGGGTGGGTTCGGCGGCACGGCCGGACCTGCGCCTGGATGTGGAATTACTGGAGTTCAGCCAGGATTTCCGGGTCACGCCGAGCGAATTCCAGCTGCGGCTGCGCCTGCAGCTGGTGGATCTGGAAACGCGCGCGGTACTGGCCAGCCGCCTGTTCAGCACCCACGCGGCGGCGCCGGAGCGCAGCCCGCGCGGGGTGGCCGCCGCTGCCAATGCTGCCTGGCAGACCCTGCTGCCGGAACTGGTGGCGTTTTGCGCCGACAGCTTGGCCGGGCGCTAGCCTTTTTCCACCTCTACCTTGCGGCGCTGCGAGGTCTTCACCTTGGGTAGCACCAGTTCCACGATGCCATCCTTGTGTTTGGCCCTCGCTTTCGTGCTGTCC
This sequence comes from Gammaproteobacteria bacterium, assembly GCA_035462005.1. Classification (GTDB taxonomy): domain Bacteria; phylum Pseudomonadota; class Gammaproteobacteria; order DSM-19610; family DSM-19610; genus JAIVHA01. The sequence goes on from DATHUT010000072.1 coordinate 744, forward strand.
ACGTCGGAGGGTAGGGGAATGGTGCGGCAGAATTCACCGCGGCTGGTTTCGCGGTAGTGATATTCACCCTCCTCCTTTTCCTCCTCGTGATGTGAGCTGCCGCGGAAGGTCACGCTGTTGTCGTTCATGGTGACTTCCAGGTCCTCGCGCGCGACCCCGGGGATCTCGGCACGGATGACCACTTCCTTGTCGCGGTCGATGACATCCACGCGCGGCACTTCGAGCTGCATGGAGGTCCCTTCGGCGCGGAAGGGGTCCATCCAGCCGGCGGAGAATGGGCGTCCCATCATGCGGCTGAACAGGCGGTCCATTTCCTCGAAGGGGCTGAGCGCTCGGCGCGTCGAGCCGGGCGAGGTCTTCGGTTTTTCGGCCGGGGTATTGCTGGCCGGTACCTGCTTGAGATCTTTTGCGGCTCCCATTTCACACCTCCTTTGCGGTTAGGGGAGGGATGGGACTACCCGCAGGTGAGTAGCCTGCGCCCATCCCACCCGATCTGGCGAAGTAACTATAGTCCACCCTTGCGGCCGCGCCATGACGTGTATCAACGGCGTTGTGGATCGACCGGACGGTCTAGCGCCAGCTGCACAAATCGTCGAACTGGGTGCCCTGGATACGGTCGTGGAAGCGCGCCCGGTAGAGCAGGCGCGCCGGCAGGCCGGGATAATCGGCGAAGCCGCGGCGGGTGTGCAGGACATTGTTGCAGATCAGGCCCATGCCGCGCTCCAGGAGACCGTGGAGGATGAAGTGCTGGTCGCTGGCGAGCAGGTCTTCCAGCCGCTGCCGGGCCGCGTCCAGGACGGGGTCGACCTTCCACTGGATGTTGCGGCGGCGGGCGGTATAGCGCATGTGCAGGGTGTGGTGGCGCGGGTCGATGCTGAATACCGGTCCGCTGCGGGCCGGGCGGGCGATCCCGCCCGCGTCCCGGCGCGCCGGGATGGTCATGGCGTCGGGTTGCATGAAGGCGCGGATATAGTCGGGGTCGGTGTCGCGCAGGAAGATGTAGGCAAGTTCATGATCCAGCAGGTCGTTGGCGCCGCCCTCGGCGGCCGGGTGCACGCAATGCAGCATCAGGCCATGCACCTGCTGGTGCGGGGTGTTGTAGTAGCCGTCGGTGTGCCACTGGATGGGCCGGTTGGTGTAGGGAATGTAGTGGGGATGCTCGCCCTCGCCGTTGACCGTCAGCGAGGTGATGGCGTCCTCGTCCGCCAGCAGGTTGTGGTCCAGGTGCTCGAGTCCGAAGGACTGGCCGATGGCGCGCGGAATGTCCTTGTGCTGTTCCGGGCCGGGATCGCAGGCATAGAGCGCCATGTTGGTGTGGGCACAGCGATCGAGAATGGCCAGCGACTCGGCCGGCGTGAGATGCAATGGA
>DATHUT010000073.1:0-2060 GCA_035462005.1 Gammaproteobacteria bacterium
CAACGCGACAAGGTACGGGTCTGGACCCGCATCAAGAGCGGACGGTGACCAGCGGATGAACCAGGCCCGACCCGGCACCAGCCAGGAGCCCTGGCGTGATCCGGCGGCGAAACCCTTCGTCCGCATCGAGAACATCACCAAGGTCTTCGACAGCACCTACGCCGTCGACAACGTCTCCCTTGATATCTTCCAGGGAGAATTCTTCTGCCTGCTGGGCGGTTCCGGCTGTGGCAAGAGCACCCTGCTGCGCATGCTGGCAGGCCTGGAACGGCCCGATTCCGGACGCATCCTCATCGATGGCGTGGACATGACACGCGTACCGCCCTACGAGCGGCCCGTCAACATGATGTTCCAGTCCTATGCCCTGTTCCCGCACATGAGCGTGGAGCATAACATCGCCTTCGGCCTGAAGCAGGAACGGCTACCCAAGGCGGAAGTGACCGCCCGGGTCGCGGAGATGCTCGCCCTGGTGCGCCTGGAACGCTTCGCGAAGCGCAGGCCCGACCAGCTCTCCGGCGGCCAGCGCCAGCGCGTGGCCCTGGCCCGCTCCCTGGCCAAGCACCCCAAGCTGCTGCTGCTCGACGAACCGCTGGCCGCCCTGGACAAGAAACTGCGCGAACACACCCAGTTCGAGCTGATCAATATCCAGGAACGGGTCGGCACCACCTTCATCATGGTCACCCACGACCAGGAAGAAGCCATGACCGTATCCAGCCGCATGGCGGTGATGGACGAGGGCCGCATCGTGCAGGTGGGCGCGCCGGCCAGCGTCTATGAGTACCCCGCCAATCGCTTCGTGGCGGAGTTCATCGGTTCGGTGAACATCCTCGAGGGCCGGGTGCTGGAGCAGCAGGGCGACCAGGTGCGGATCCAGGCCGACAGCGCCGGCTGCGAACTGCTGATGGACCACGCCCAGCCCCTGCCGGAAGGCACGCCGGTGAGCGTGGCCCTGCGCCCCGAGAAGCTGCAGGTCACCACCGAAGCACCGGTCGCTCCCCATAACTGGGTAAAGGGCACGGTGGCCGAGTACGCCTACCTGGGCGATGTCTCCATCTACCATGTACGCCTGCCGGGCGGGCAGAAGCTGCGCGTGCAGCTCACCAACCTGGCACGCCTGACGGAGACCCCGCTCGACTGGGACCAGGAGGTCTACCTGTCCTGGCAACCGGGCAGCGGTGTGGTGTTCCCGGCGTGATCACGCGCGCGGCGGGACAAGGCCTGCGGGCACTGCTCACCGGCCATCATGCCCGGCGACTGGTCATCGCACTGCCCTACCTCTGGCTCCTGGTGTTCTTCCTGCTGCCTTTCATCATCGTCTTCAAGATCAGCTTATCCGAAGCGATACTGGCACGGCCACCCTACGCCCCGTTGTGGGAATATCTCCAGGATGGTTATATCCAGATCCAGCTGCACCTGAATAACTACAGCCGCCTGTGGCAAGATCCGCTGTACCTGGTGGCCTACCTGAATGCGTTGAAGATCGCCGCCGTCTCGACGGTCATCTGCCTGCTCATCGGCTATCCCATGGCCTACGGCATCGCGCGTACCCGCGGCTCGCTGCGCACCCTGCTGCTGATGCTCATCATCCTGCCCTTCTGGACCAGTTTCCTGATCCGTGTCTATGCCTGGATCGGCATTCTGAAGAGCAATGGCCTGCTCAACAATTTCCTGCTTGCCATCGGGATCATCGACGAACCGCTGGTGCTGTTGCATACGGACTTCGCCGTCTACGTGGGCATCGTCTATTCCTACCTGCCCTTCATGGTGCTGCCCCTGTACGCCACCCTGGTGCGCATGGATCACAGTCTGCTGGAGGCCGCGGCCGACCTCGGCTGCCGGCCCTGGAAGGCCTTCCTCACCGTCACCCTGCCACTGTCGCTGCCCGGTATCATTGCAGGCTCCATGCTGGTGTTCATCCCCGCCGTGGGCGAGTTCGTCATCCCCGACCTGCTCGGCGGGCCGGACACGCTGATGATCGGCAAGGTGCTATGGACGGAGTTCTTCGCCAACCGTGACTGGCCGGCCGCGGCCGCCGTGGCGGTGGTGATGTTGGTGCTGCT
>DATHUT010000074.1:0-9101 GCA_035462005.1 Gammaproteobacteria bacterium
TTCGGTGGTGGTGTCGGCGAGCACGCGCCCGAGATCCGCGCCCGTATCCTGGAAAACCTGCACTGGGCGGGCATCCATCTCGATCAGGCGTCCAAAGATGCCACCATCGGCCAGCCCGGCTGCATCAGCGCCAACACCAGCCCGGTGTCCGTGTGGGTATTGCCTGTGGACGAGGCCGCCATCATGGCACAGCAAGCCCTCGCGCTTAGGGAGTAAAGAATGAAGAGTACAACCAGCGTCACCCCCCTGAATTCCCGGGAGCTCCAACAGCTTCATGCCTTCTGGCGTGCCTGTAACTACCTGGCCGCAGGCATGATCTACCTGCGTGACAATCCACTGCTGCGTGAGCCCCTGCGACCGGAGCACATCAAGGAGCGCCTGCTCGGCCACTGGGGTTCCAGCCCGGGATTGAGTTTTCTCTATGTGCACCTCAACCGCCTGATCCGGAAACATGACCTGGATGCCATCTTTCTCGCCGGACCGGGCCATGGCGCGCCCGGCGTGCTGGCACCGGTCTACCTGGAGGGTGTTTACTCCGAGGTCTATCCCAACAAGGCCGAGGACGAGGACGGCCTGCGGCGTTTTTTCCGCGAATTCTCCTTTCCCGGCGGCATCGGCAGCCACTGCACCCCGGAGACACCCGGTTCCATCCACGAGGGCGGTGAACTGGGCTACAGCCTGTCCCATGCCTTCGGCGCCGCCTTCGACAATCCCGACCTGCTGGTGACCGTCATGGTGGGCGACGGCGAGGCGGAGACCGGCGCACTGGCCACCGCCTGGCATTCCAACAAGTTCCTCAACCCCGCGCGCGACGGCGCCGTGCTGCCGGTGTTGCACCTCAATGGCTACAAGATCAACAACCCCACGCTGCTGGCGCGCATTCCGCACGAGGAACTGGAGGCGCTGTTCCGGGGCTATGGCTGGATGCCGTACTTCGTGGAAGGCGACGACCCGGATTCTATGCACCAGGCCATGGCCGCCACCCTGGAACAGTGCCTGCAGGAAATCAATCTCATCCAGGAACAGGCGCGCAGTGGACAGGAGGCCTTGCGCCCGCGTTGGCCCATGATCGTGCTGCGCAGCCCCAAGGGCTGGACCGGACCGGAAGAGGTGGACGGCCACGCCATCGAAGGCAGCTGGCGCGCCCATCAGGTGCCGCTGCCAAAGGCGCGCGACGATGAGGGTCAACGCCAGGCGCTGGAAAGCTGGCTGCGCGGCTATCGCCCCGAAGAGCTGTTCGACGAACAGGGTCGACTGATCGCGGAGCTGCGTGCCCTGGCGCCGCAGGGTGCGCGGCGCATGGGCGCCAACCCCCATGCCAACGGCGGCGTGCTGCGCAAGGCCCTGCGCATGCCGGATTTTCACGACTATGCCGTGACGGTGGACAGCCCTGGTGCGAAGCTGGCGGGCAATACCTATCCCCTCGGCGAGATGCTGCGTGACATCCTGCGCGCCAACCCGGACAACTTCCGGGTGTTCGGTCCCGACGAGACCAGCTCCAACAAGCTGCAGGCCGTGTACGAGGCCAGCAAGAAGACCTGGATGGCCGAGTACCTGCCGCAGGACGCCGACGGCGGTGAACTGTCACCGGACGGCCGGGTCATGGAAGTGTTGTCAGAGCACACCCTGGAAGGGTGGCTGGAGGGCTACCTGCTGACAGGTCGGCACGGCTTCTTCTCCACCTACGAGGCCTTCGTGCACGTGATCGACTCCATGTTCAATCAGCATGCCAAGTGGCTGGCCATGTGCGACGACATCCCCTGGCGCTCGCCGGTGTCTTCCCTCAACCTGCTCATCACCTCCACCGTGTGGCGGCAGGATCACAACGGTTTCACTCACCAGGACCCCGGTTTCCTGGATTTGGTGGTCAACAAGGACCCCGCCGTCACCCGCATCTATCTGCCCCCCGATGCCAACTGCCTGCTGAGTGTCGCAGACCATTGCCTGCGTAGCCGCAATGACATCAATGTCATCGTGGCCGACAAGCAGCAGCATCTGCAGTACCTGGATATGGATGCCGCCATCCGTCACTGCACCAAGGGGCTCGGTATCTGGGACTGGGCCAGCAACGACCAGGGCGGCGAGCCCGACGTGGTGATGGCCTCCTGCGGCGATATCCCCACCCAGGAGGCGCTGGCCGCCGTACAGCTGCTGCGCGAGCATTTTCCGGAGCTGAAGATCCGCTTCATCAATGTGGTGGACCTGTTCACCCTGGCCTGTGCCGGCGAGCATCCCCATGGTCTCTCCGATCGGGATTTCGACAGCCTGTTCACCCTCGACAAACCGATCATTTTCAACTTCCACGGCTACCCCTGGCTGATCCACCGCCTTGCCTACCGACGCACCAATCACAATCACCTGCACGTGCGCGGCTACAAGGAGAGGGGCAACATCAACACGCCGCTGGACCTGGCCATGGAAAACGAGATCGACCGCTTCAGCCTGGTCATCGATGTCATCAACCGCGTGCCCGGCCTGCTGGTGGCCGGTGCCCATGTGAAGCAGGAGATGCGCGACCGGCAGATCGACTGCCGGCGCTACGCCTACGAGCACGGCATCGACAAGCCGGAGATCCGGGACTGGCGCTGGTCGATGCCGTGATGGCATGTTCAGGGTGATCCGCAGGGCTCGCGCCGCGACACCGCTGTTGCTGCTGGTGCTGTTGCTGACCGGCTGCGGCACCACGCGGATCGTGCCGCCGCTGGATCCGCGGGACCCGGTATCGGTGTTCGTGCTCGATCACGGCCGTCATACCAGTCTGGTATTGCCGGCGCCGGACGGCAGTCTGCACCGCTATGCCTATGGCGACTGGCGCTACTACGCCGAGCGGGATACCGGTGCCGCCAGCGGTCTGGCGGCCTTGCTCTGGTCCACTCCGGGCGCATTGGGTCACCGGCGGATGCCGGGACCGGCCACGGCCGAGGCGGTGCGTGCCCAAGTGGGGGTGGTGATCGTGGAACTGCACAACCTACGGGTGGAGCGTCAACGTGTGGAACGGCTGCGAACCCGGCTCGATGCCCTGATCGCGCAGGCGGAACACCGACTGGAAACGCCCGAGGTCGACCTGGTGTTCGTTCCTTATCCCGACGGTTACCATCTGGGCCACAATTCCAACCAGATGCTGGCCGACTGGCTGGTGGAACTTGGTTGTGAGGTATCGCGCCGGCCTGTGCGAGCGGGCTGGCAGGTGGAGGCCGCGCAGTAGGAATGACGACGCCCCGCGCGGGGCGGGGCGTCGCTGGGCCTCCCTGGCCCTGTTCTGGTCCTGCAGCAGATTTATTTGTCGTGCTTGTGCCCCTTCACCTTGAAACCGGTGACCTTGATTAGGTCGTCGGTGCGGCCATTGACCGGGTTGGACGCGAAGTCCAGCAGTTCGGCCGGCTGTTCACCGTGCTGCACGATCACATAGGCCGTCTCGCCCGTCGCATCGAACACGAAGCCGGTGGGTTCCGCCGACGGATCCACCACCGAGGCCATGCGCACGCAGCCGTCGGTCTTGATGTCACGATCCTCGCCGTCCCGCAGGCAGGCGAAGATGTCGCCGTACTTGTGGTCCTCGATCACGTACAGGTTGCCAGTCCTGTTCTGGAAAGCCAGGTTGTCGAAGCTGTTGAACTCCTGGTCACCTTCCACGAAGCGGTTCACCACCACCGAGCGGATGTCGTTGTCGGCCAGCAGCGGGTCGCTGTCCACGCCGCACAGGACCTCGGCGTAGTTTTTTGCACCTTCGTTGCCGGTGTTGGCCACGCAGAAGCGGATGGCGGCCGGGTTTTCCTCGTCATGGAAGAGCGGATCCTGTTCCAGGTCCTCGGGGCGGTAATATCCGGTGGCGCCGTTGCGGTTGGCGTCCATGCGCGCATCCAGGGCATTCACGCCCACCCAGGCGGCGTTGCCGATTTCGCAGCCCTGGCCGAACTGCTGGTTGCCGCTGTTGCAGGACACCTGCATGGCATAGGTGGCGCCGGAGGCCAGCGGGGACTCGTCCAGGTGGCTGATGGCGCCTTCGACCAGGCGTGGCATGGCCGGCACGAACTTGAAGATGGCACCGCCATCGGTATCGCGGGTGCCGAAGTCATTGGCGTAGGAACCGGGACGCAGTTCGTCGCCACCGATCACCACGCCGCTGGGCAGCACGATCAGGCCTTCCCAGGCCATGGTCGGCAGGGCCTGGCGCTGGACGATATTCTGGCTCGGACTCAGGGAGTCGATGGCATCGCGCACGTCGCCCGTGCTGCGGTCGGCGATCCAGTGGCCGGTGGTGTTGAGCGGATCGATGATTTCGTAGGCACGGCCGTCGGTGGTTTCCTCGGTGGCCAGGACGGTGCCCCAGTCGGTGGTGCGGATGCCGTCGCAGCGGCTCATGCCGTAGACGATGGTCTCCACCGCGCCGGTGGCCACGTCGACACGCTGCACGCCGGCATTGCGGCCTTCGGTGGCACGGCCCTGCTCGATGCAGACGATCAGGTGGCTGTACTGTTCGGCGCTCGGCCAGAAGGCGATGAAGTCGCCGGAAGTGCCGAGGCTACGGGTGACGAACTCGGCCTTCAGGCCCTTGGCCAGCAGGATGCGCTGGTCGGCGCTGGCCAGTTCGCGCGGTACATAGTCGCTTTCATCGGCGGACTGTTCCAGCGGCTTCATGAAACCGAACAGGCGATCGGATTGGGCATGCAGCAGGTCCTGCACCATCACGCCGAAGTCACGTGGGCTGTCGTCCTTGGCCTGTACAAGACCGGTTCCGCTGGCTAGGGCGAGGCCGACGGCCAGCGCCAGTTTATTGGCTTGCGGGAAATTCATGGAGTGCTCCTCGAAATATTTTGAATCGCCGGATTGGCAGGGAGGAGGTTACCCACGGATCATGACGGGGTTGTGAAGGCTGCGTGACAAATAATCCTCATGGTTTCCTTTCTGATGATCGATGGAGGCTGCTATCTTTGAACAGATGGGGAAAATATTCCGATTACTCGTATGTGCCGCGCTGGGGCTGTTTCCTGCAGGGTTGCTTGCGCAACCCCTGTTCGATGCCCATCTCCACTACAGTGTGGAGGATGCGGCACGTTACGCGCCCGCCGACATCCTTGCCATCCTGGACCGCAACGGCATCCGCCGGGCCCTGGTCTCCGGCACCCCGAACGACCACACCGAGGCCCTGTACCGTCACGCGCCCGATCGCATCGTGCCCTTCCTGGGCCTGTACCGTGACCATGATGACAAGATTTCCTGGCCCGGGGACGAGACCCTGCCGGCCCGGGTGGAGGCCGCGCTGGAGCGGGGTATCTGGCGCGGCATCGGCGAGTTGCACATCTTCGCCGAGCAGCGCCACAGCCCGGTGTTCCACCGCATCGTGGAGATCGCCGCGCGGGAAGGGCTGCCGCTGCAGGTGCATGGCGACCCGGCGGTGATCGACAGCCTCTACGACATCGCTCCGCAACAGCCGGTAATCTGGGCCCATGCTGGTGCCTATCCCTGCCCGAAACTGCTCGCCGACTACCTGCGTCGCTACCCACAACTGCAGGTGGACCTGTCAGTGCGCGACGGGCGCATTGCACCTGACGGGGTGTTGGCGGAGGAATGGCGCCAGCTGTTCCTGGACTTTCCCGAGCGATTTTTGGTGGGGGTGGATACCTTCAGTGTGAAGCGCTGGGGACGCATCGACGGGGTGGTGGAGACGATGCGCGCCTGGCTGGCGCAGCTGCCGCCGGACGTGGCGCGGCGCCTGGCCCACGACAACGCGGAGGAACTGTTTGCGGCGGATGGTCCTAGCTGAACACCTGTTGTGCATCGAACACGGGACCGTCGACACAGACCCGTTTCATGGCGGGGCCGTCCGGTGTCTGGATCTCCACCGTGCAGCCGGCACACCCTCCCACGGCACAGGCCATGAATTCCTCCAGGGACACCTGGCAGGGAAGGTCGAACTCGCGCGCCAGGCGCGCGACCGCTTCCAGCATGGGATGCGGGCCGCAGGAGAAGACCTCCACCTCGGCGCGTTCCGCCTCCGTCAGTCCTTGCAGCCAGGCGCGCGCCAGGTCGGTGACATAGCCCTCGAACACGCCGGGGTAGCCCTGCAGGCTGGCCAGGCGACTGGGGATGCCCCAGTCCTCCAGCAGTGGCATGGCGGCGATCACCCCCTCGGGCAGGCCGGGTACCAGGTACTGCGAGGGGCGGGCCTGGAAGGGGAAGGGTACTTCCGAACCCATCACCACGAAGGGTTGCCAGGCGGAGTTACCGCGCAGGCTGTCCGCCAGGAATACCATGGGCGGAATGCCCACGCCGCCACCCAGCAGCAGGGGCCGCGGCCGTTCCGGGTGGACCTGGAAGGGTACACCGATGGGGCCAAGCAGACTCAGGGTCTCGCCCGGCTGGCGGCGTGCCAGCAGTCGCGTGCCTTCGCCCACGGCCTTGTAGAGGAATTCCACCCAGCCCTGTTTGGGGTCCACGCGCATGATGGACAGCGGCCGGCGCATGGCCAACAGGGGATCGCACTGGAGGTGGGCGAAGCTGCCGGGCATGGCCTTCGCGGCGCAGGAGGGGGCCTGCACGCGCAGCACGTACTGGTCGCCTGGGTAGGCCTGGTGGGTGAGTATCTCGGCTTCTTCCAGGTGGATGGTGCCGCGATGGGGTTTGGGGGCTGGGTTCGTCATGGCGGCTATTGTAGCGTGGCGGGTGTGTGGCGTCGCGGTTGGAGCCGCCTACCCGGTTGCCTCCGGCGGGTCGCCGTGAATACCTGCCCCAGGGCACCTTATCGACCGCTACGCGGTCTCACCTTGTCCCTGTAGGCTTGACGGCCGCATCCCTGCGGCCGACACCCGCCGGAGGCAACCGGGTAGGCGGGTCTGCAGACGCCTAGGTTTTCATCGGTTGGATACACCTCCAAAACGAAACTCTCGGTGTACCCGCGTTCAGAGCCCCTCGCGTGAATACACCACCCGCCCGTTCAGCAGGGTATGGCTGGCACGGCCCTTCATTTCCCAGTCCCGGAAGGGGCTGTTGTGGCCCCCGCTCTCCATGCTGCGGTCATCCAGTATCCAGGTGTGTTCCGGGTCGAAGATGCAGACATCGGCAGGTGCGCCGATGGCGAGCTGACCCTGTTCCAGGCCGAGGATGGCGGCCGGGCCGGCGGTGAGCCGGTGCAGTACATCGCCAAGCGCCATGACGCGCTGTTCCACCAGCCGCAGGGCCATGGGCAGCAGGGTGTCGAGACCGGAGATGCCCGGTGCCGTGCTGGGGAAGGGGGCGCGCTTGGCATCATCCTCGTGGGGCTGGTGGTCGGAGCACAGGGCGGTGAGGCTGCCCCTGGCCAGGCCGGCGCGCAGGGCATCGCGGTCCTCCTGGGCGCGCAGCGGTGGCAGCACATGACACTGGCTGTCGAATTCGGCGATATCCAGTTCGGTGAGAAACAGGTAGGGCACGGCCACGTCTGCACTGACGGGCAGGCCGTCGTGGCGGGCGCGACCGATCATGCCCAGGGCGCGGCCGCTGGTGATGCGGCAGAAATGGGCGCGCACCCCGGTCTGTTCGATCAGCGCCAGCAGGCGCGCCACGCTGGCGGTCTCGGTGGCGGCAGGAATGCCGGGCAATCCCAGCCGGGTGGCGACCGCGCCCTCGTGGGCGCAGCCGCCGTTGGACAGGGATTCGTCGTTGGCGTGCAGGTGTACCGTCAGGTCGAAGGTGGCGGCATATTCGAAGGCGCGGCGCTCCACCAGGGAGTTGGCCAGGGGCCGCAGAATGTTGGTGACACCCACGCAACCGGCCAGTTGCAGGGCGCGCATCTCGCTCAGCAGCTTGCCGTCCAGGTCGCGGGTGAGGGCGCCCAGGGTGAGTACCCGGGTGGTGTTGGTCTGGCGCGCGCGGTGGTGAATCAGTTCCACCACGGCTGGGGTGTCGATCACCGGGTCGGTGTCCGGTGGGCAACACAGGGTGGTGATGCCGGCACTGGCGGCGGCGCGGCATTCGGAATCGATGGTGGCCTTGTGCTCCTGGCCCGGCTCGCGCAGGCGCACGGCAAGATCGATCAGGCCCGGGCAGACGACCTGGCCACGGGCGTCGATCTCCTGCTCCACCTGGAAACCGTCCGGTGCCGTGCCGATGCCTACTACCTTGCGGTCGGCGAGATACAGATCCTGTTCGCCATCGATCCGGTTGGCCGGGTCGACCAGTCGGCCCCCCTTGATGCGGATGCGGGGCGGGGTCTCGCTGCAGGGGTTCATGCGCCATCCTCCGCCATGCGGTCCTGCTGGTGCATGGCCATGGACATGACCGCCATGCGCACGGCGATGCCATGGGTGACCTGTTCGAGGATGACCGAATGGGGGCCGTCGGCCACCCGGGAATCCATTTCCACGCCGCGGTTGATGGGGCCGGGGTGCATGACAGTGACATCGGGCTTGGCCACCGACAGCCGGTCTTCGGTGAGGCCGAACAGACGGTAGTACTCATGTTCACTGGGCAACAGGGCGCCCTGCATGCGCTCGCGCTGCAGACGAAGCATGATCACCACGTCGCAGTCGCGGATCCCCTCGCACAAATCGTGATAGGGCCGTACCCCCAGGGTTTCCACATGGATCGGGGTGAGGGTCTTGGGCGCCACCACCCGGACCTCGCCGGTATTGAGCAGGTTGAGGGCGTGGATCTGCGAGCGCGCCACCCGCGAATGCAGGATGTCGCCGACGATGGCCACCCGCAGGCGGCCGAAGTCCGGTCCCTTGACGCGGCGGATGGTGAACATGTCCAGCATGGCTTGGGTGGGGTGGGCGTGGCGACCATCACCGGCGTTGATCACACTCACGTGGGGTTCCACGTTGCGGGCGATGAAGTGGGCCGCGCCACTTTCCGCGTGACGCACCACGAACATGTCCACGTGCATGGCCTCCAGGTTGCGCAAGGTGTCGAGCAGGGTCTCGCCCTTGGTGGCGCTGGAGGCATCGACATTGATGTTGAGCACGTCGGCGGACAGGCGCTTGGCGGCCAGTTCGAAGGTGGTGCGGGTGCGGGTGCTGGCTTCGAAGAACATATTGACTACGGTCTTGCCGTGCAGGGTGGGCAGCTTTTTGACCCGCCGTTCCGCCACTCCCCGCTAGGACTCGGCGATGTCAAGGATCTCG
>DATHUT010000075.1:0-6338 GCA_035462005.1 Gammaproteobacteria bacterium
CGCGTGTCTCATTCGCGGCCAAAGGCCGCTCCTACAGGCGAAGTGATACACGGCGTACTTTGCGTACTTTGCGCCTTTGCGGTGAAAAATTTTTCAGGTGACTTCCTGTTCGCGATCGGTGGCCGCGATCTGGGCCTGCCAGGCGCAGGCATTGCGCAGGATGGCATCCTCGTCCAGGGTGGTGAGTACCCGCTCGCGCAACAGGTGTCGGCCGGCCACCCAGACATCGCTGACCTGATGGCGACTGGCGGCGTAGATCAGTTGTGAGACCGGGTCGTAAAGGGGCTGGGTTTCAAGCTCATCCAGACGCACGGCGGTGACATCGGCCCACTTGCCTGCCTCCAGGGAGCCGATCTCGGCGCCCCGGCCCAGGGCCATGGCGCCGTGCAGGGTGGCCATGCGCAAAACCCGGTGGGCGGGCAGGGCGCTGGCATCACCGGCCACAGCCTTGGCGAGCAGGGCGGCAGTACGCATCTCGCCCAGCATGTCGAGGTCGTTGTTGCTGGCGGCGCCGTCGGTGCCCAGGGCGACGATGACACCGGCCTGATCCAGCTGCTGCACCGGGCAGAAACCGCTGGCCAGCTTGAGGTTCGATTCCGGACAATGCACCACCTGCGCGCCGGCGTCCGCCAGCGCCTGGATCTCGTCATTCTCCAACTGGGTCATGTGCACCGCCAGCAGTGACGGGGACAGCAGGTCCAGCGCCTGCAGCCGCGCCAACGGTCGTTGCCCCGTGGCGGTGACAGCCTCATGCACTTCGTAGGCGGTTTCATGCACGTGCATGTGCACCGGGATGTCCAGTTCGTCGGCCAGTACTCGGACGCGTTGCAGGGGAACGTCGGACACCGTGTAGGGCGCATGGGGCGCGAAGGCGGTACCGATCAGGGGATCGTTGCGGTACTCGTCATGGAGGGCCAGGCCCTTGGCCAGGTATTCCTCTGGGTTGTCCGCCCAAGCGGTGGGGAAATCGATGAGGATCAGGCCCACCGTGGCGCGCATGCCGCAGGCGGCGCTGACCCGGGCGGTGACATCGGGAAAGAAATACATATCGTTGAAGCAGGTGGTGCCGCCGCGCAGCATCTCGGCGATGGCCAGCTGGGTGCCGTCGTGAACGAACTCTTCGTTGACCCAGCGTGTCTCTGCCGGCCAGATGTGGTGCTGCAGCCAGTCCATCAGGTGCAGGTCATCGGCCAGGCCGCGTAGCAGGCTCATGGCGGCATGGGTGTGGGCGTTGACCAGTCCCGGGATCAACAGGTGTTCCGGCAGGTGGCTGACCGCCCTGGCCCGGTAGCGCTGTTCGGCTTCCGCCGTGGGCAGCAGTTCCAGGATACGACCTTCGTGGATGGCCAGGCTGTGATGGTGGAGCACCAGGCCGTCCGGTTCCACCGGCACGATCCAGCGGGCGTGCAGCAGGCTGTCGATTTCGCGCATGGGTTTCAATTATTTGGATTGACCGGCGCGAGTATACCCGAATGTCGGGCTGAAGCCCGACCTACAAGACACCGCCTTGCGGTGGTGGTTTTCCCGTAGATCGGGCTTCGGCCCGACAATCATGACCAGATTTCCCAGGCAGACTTCACGCCGTACAAATGCACATCCCGCTGCGGAAGGGGATGCTGATGTCATTGCTGGCGTAGCGAGTCTCCATGGACTGTAAACCACTGGATTCCCGCATTCGCGGGAATGACGTGTGAAAGGCCCGAAAACCATAACGCCGCCCAGAGGGCGGCGTTATGGTGTGTTGCGGCCAGGGGCTGGCTTTTACTGCACTATAATGACCTCGCTGCCCTTGATGATGACTTCCACGCGGCGGTTCTGGGCGCGGCCTGCATCGGTATCATTGCTGGCTGCGGGTTGGGTTTCTCCCATGCCCTTCGCGGTGATCTTGTCGGCCGCAATGCCCTTGTCAACCAGGTAGGACCGGACAGTTTCGGCACGACGCTGGGACAGACCCATGTTGTACTCGGCAGGGCCGGTGCTGTCCGTGTGACCTACCACGGTGACGTTTTCGATGTCGTCCATGCGATTGAGGTCATCGACCAACCCATCCAGGGCTACCCGTCCCGAAGCACTCAGGCTGTCTTTGTCAAAGCCGAACAGTGCGGTCGCGTCCAGGGTTTTGGTCTTTTCCACTCTTTGCGGAGCGGGTGTCGGAGCGGGGGCTGGTGTCGCCGGCGGTGGAGCCTCGGCCTGTGCCGGGAACAGGTCTGGATCGCATTCCTTGATGGCCAGTTCCTTGGTCCAGGCTGAGGTGCGCCAGCAGTCGCCAAAGTTGTTGCGTACCACGTAGCCTTGGGAATCGACGGCATAGGCCTCATTGCCTTCGATCTGTTCATTTTTGTCTGCCAGGGCCGTGAAGCTCGTGGCCAGCAGGCTGCCCAACAGGGCGGTGTGCAGGATGTGTTTCATGAAAAACTCCTCGTCAGTTTTTGGTTTTTGAATTCTTTGGGTGCCGTGATAGGGGCTGGTAAGCAGCATCGCCAGTAACAGTATAGAACATCCGGGTTGGAATCACCGATATGGTTTACACGGTGCTTCCGGCCCGAACCTCCAGGACTGGCGGGATTTGCTTTCCGGCCCCGGTATGCAAGAATCCGGTTCTACGGCCATGGTTGCGGATCGTCGGTTTTCCGTCGCACCTCCCCATGGTGCCTACAAACAATCGGACAACTCCCATGCAATATGATTCCATCCGCGCCATGGAGTGGACCGGCAGCCTGCTGCGCCTGCTGGACCAACGCCTGCTGCCGGACCGGCAGCACTACCTCGAATTACGCGACCCCTCTGCGGTGGCGGCTGCCATTCGGGATATGGTGGTGCGTGGCGCACCCGCCATCGGCATCACGGCCGCCTATGGACTGGTGCTGGCGGCGCGCATTCGTCATGCGGCCGATCCGCAGAACTGGTTGTCGGGACTGGAAGAGGATTACCGCATGCTGGCGGCGGCACGGCCCACGGCCGTAAATCTGGTCTGGGCGCTGGAGCGCATGATGCGCCGCGCTCGCCAGTTGCCGGGGGATCCCGTTTCCGCCCTGGAGTCCGAGGCGCGCGCCATCCAGGAAGAAGACCTGGCCGCCAACCGCCGCATGGGAGAGCTGGGAGCTGCCCTCATCGAGCCCGGTGCCGGGGTCCTGACCCACTGCAATACCGGTTCCCTGGCCACCGGTGGTTACGGTACCGCGCTGGGCGTGATCCGCAGTGCCTGGGCGGCGGGCCGGCTGTCCGGAGTGTTTGCCGACGAGACCCGCCCCTGGCTGCAGGGCGCGCGCCTGACTGCCTGGGAGTTGGTGCAAGATGCCATCCCGGTCACCCTGCTGGCCGACGGTGCTGCCGCGTCCCTGATGAAGACGGGCCAGGTGCAGTGGGTCGTGGTCGGGTCCGACCGTATTGCCGCCAATGGTGACGTGGCCAACAAGATCGGCACCTATAGCGCTGCCGTGGCGGCTCGCCATCATGGCGTCAAGGTCATGGTGGTGGCGCCATCCTCCACCATAGATATGCAGACCCCCGATGGCGACCATATCCCCATCGAGATCCGCGATCCCGCCGAAGTGCTCAGCCTGGCGGGCCGGCGAGTGGCGGCGGAGGGCGCGCAGGCCTGGAACCCGGCCTTCGATATCACCCCCGCCGCCCTGGTGGATGCCATCGTCACCGAGCGGGGCGTGGTGCTGGCCCCCGATGCGGAGAAGATGGCGGACCTCATGGCCGAGATGCCGCCCCCGTCGGGCTGAAACTTGGCCTGCATCATGCCAGGTAGCTCCTAGTAAGTCGGGTTTCAGCCCGGCAATTTTCTCTCAGACGCCCTCAGAGCCTCTCTGCCCACCGATCCTCCGGGTGCAGTAGGGTGCCCGCCTATGCTAATATCGCGCGATTATCCGGGTCCAAACCCGCTCACGGCTTCTGAGCGGGTCTGACAGCGAACCATAACGACAAGGGAAGTAATGCCTGCCCATGGCTGAATTTGCCAAAGAAGTACTCCCCGTCAATCTCGAAGACGAGATGCGTCAGTCCTATCTCGATTACGCCATGAGCGTGATCGTGGGCCGTGCCCTGCCCGACGTGCGCGACGGGCTCAAGCCGGTGCACCGCCGCGCGCTGTTCGCCATGAGCGAGCTGGGTAACGACTGGAACAAGCCCTACAAGAAGTCCGCCCGCATCGTCGGTGACGTGATCGGTAAATATCACCCCCACGGTGACACCGCCGTGTACGATACCATCGTGCGCATGGCCCAGCCCTTCTCGCTGCGCTACATGCTTGTGGACGGGCAAGGCAACTTCGGTTCTGTGGATGGCGACTCGCCGGCCGCCATGCGTTACACCGAAGTGCGCATGGCAAAGATCGCCCACGAACTGTTGGCGGACATCGACAAGGAAACCGTCGACTTCGTTCCCAACTACGACGAATCCGAATCCGAGCCCTCGGTCTTCCCGACCCGTATTCCCAATCTGCTGATCAATGGCTCGGCGGGGATCGCGGTGGGCATGGCCACCAATATCCCGCCCCACAATCTCAACGAGGTCATCAGCGCCTGCATCGCCCTGATCGACAATCCCGACCTCGGCATCAAGGAATTGATGGAGTATGTGCCGGGGCCGGATTTTCCCACCGCCGGCATCATCAACGGCGTGCGCGGCATCCAGGAGGCCTACCTCACCGGCAAGGGGCGTATCTATGTACGCTCCCGCAGCCATGTGGAGCGCGATGATGCACGTGGCCGCGAGGCGATCATCGTCACCGAGCTGCCCTACCAGGTAAACAAGGCGCGCTTGCTGGAAAAAATCGCCGAGCTGGTCAAGGAAAAGAAAATCGAGGGCATCAGTGAACTGCGCGACGAGTCCGACAAGGACGGCATGCGCATGGTCATCGAGCTCAAGCGCGGTGAGGTGCCCGAGGTTCTGCTGAACAATCTCTATCAGCAGACCCAGATGCAGAATGTGTTCGGCATCAACCTGGTGGCGCTGGTGGACGGGCAGCCACGGTTGCTCAATCTCAAGGAAATCATCGCCGCCTTCATCCGTCACCGCCGGGACGTGGTGACGCGCCGTACCGTCTATGAGCTGCGCAAGGCCC
Source organism: Gammaproteobacteria bacterium (assembly GCA_035462005.1). Lineage (GTDB taxonomy): Bacteria > Pseudomonadota > Gammaproteobacteria > DSM-19610 > DSM-19610 > JAIVHA01. Next base: position 5,072 of record DATHUT010000075.1, read on the forward strand.
GCGACCGCGCCCATGTGTTGGAAGGCCTGGCGGTGGCGCTGGCCAACATCGACGAGGTCATCCAGCTCATCAAGTCCTCCGCCAGCCGTGCCGAGGCGAAGGATGGCCTGCTGAGCCGTTCCTGGGCACCGGGCGTGGTGATCGATATGCTGGAACGGGCCGGTGCCGACGCTTCACGGCCCGCCGAGCTGGGCGCCGAATTTGGCATGCGGGACGACGGTTACCGCCTGTCCGACATACAGGCCCAGGCCATCCTCGACCTGCGCCTGCACCAGCTCACCGGGCTCGAACAGGACAAGATCGTCGGCGAGTACAAGACCCTGCTGGAACAGATCGGCGAGCTGCTCGCCATCCTCAATGATCCGGACCGGCTCATGGAAGTGATCCGCGAGGAGCTGGAGGCAATCCGTGAGCAGTACGGCGACGCACGCCGCACCGAGATCCTCGAAGCCCAGGAGGATTTCACCCTGGAGGACCTGATCGCCGAGGAGGACGTGGTGGTGACCCTGTCCCACGCCGGCTATGCCAAGTCGCAGCCGGTGTCCGCCTACAGCGCCCAGCGCCGTGGCGGCCGCGGCCGCAGTGCCACCAAGGTCCGGGAAGAGGATTTCGTCGACAAGCTCTTCATTGCCAGCACCCACGACACCATCCTGTGCTTTACCAGTCGTGGCAAGGCCTACTGGCTCAAGGTGTACCAGTTGCCCCAGGCCAGCCGTGCCTCGCGCGGCAAGCCCATCATCAACCTGCTGCCGCTGGAAGAGGATGAGCGTATCAATGCCGTGTTGCCGGTGAAGGCCTTCACCGAGGATCATTTCGTGTTCATGGCCACGGCCAGCGGCACCATCAAGAAGACACCGCTGGCCGACTTCTCGCGGCCGCGCAGCAACGGCATCATCGCCGTGGATCTGCGCGACGGCGACTACCTGGTGGATGTGGCCATCACCGACGGCACCCGGGATGTCATGCTGTTCAGCGATGCCGGCAAGGCCATACGCTTCAATGAGACCGATCTGCGCCCGATGGGCCGTACCGCCTGCGGCGTGCGCGGTATTCGCCTGCAGCCGGGCCAGCGTGTCATTTCCCTGATCATCGTCGATGAGGGTGATGTGCTCATGGCAACCGGAAACGGTTATGGCAAGCGCACGGCGGTGAGCGAATATCCGCTCCATGGCCGTGGCGGCCAGGGGGTGATTTCCATCCAGGGTTCCGAACGCAACGGTGACGTGGTGGGTGCCGTGCTGGTGTGTGAGGATGACGAGATCATGCT